>CAZHOA010000019.1:0-11523 GCA_964534385.1 uncultured Candidatus Saccharibacteria bacterium
AATGATTGATCAGAATGTGTTTGCTGAGGCGGTTATGAACTACGTGACAACCAACAAAGACAAGCAAATTGTGGACGGACACGGTGTACCAGATCATTGGACATTTCAGAGCGTTTACGGACATGTGCCTTGCATGCAATGCTTGGTATCACACGGCGCCTTTGACCGGACATTCAAGCGTCGAGGTATTCGACCGGGTCGATGGTTTCAGTATCGGGATTGTTATCTGAATCCGGTTGTTGATCTTCTCAGCCGGCTGTATACCGAATGCGAAAGTGAATCGGTGGCCGATTGGGGCACAAAAATTCGTACGCGTGTCCGCAATACATTTCCTCTTAATAGAGATTTTTGGACCAATAAAACGCAGAATCAAAATTTCAAGCGTTTGATAGATGATTTGCGGCAAAGAGGTTTTATTACCAAGCCTACCCGTCAGTATAAAGATGATCCTGAGGCGATGGGACTGCGCATCGGCGACTCGGTCACAGATATTCCCGGTTCGTTCTGGGAACTCAGAAATGTGATAACCAGTTTTACGGCTGGAACGAAGACATCTTCGGATGTGCCGAAGGATTTTGAACAATTCGGAGTCTTAGTGCCGGTACTGTATATGAGCGCTCAGAGTGTCGAAGAAGATGATGATCGGGACGAAATTTTTAAGCAGGTGAAATCTGATACTGAGCCGGTACCCAAAAAACAAAGCATTGCTTATGTCATGGCCGAACAGCATAAAGATGGCACGGTCAAAGCGCGCTATATCGGTGAGATAGATGCCTACGTGCTTGAGTGCTATGATCAGACTCCAGCCGGTCACGTGATATTTGATATGTCATATATGGTTCACCAGCCTGATCTCGATGAAGATGAGCGACGTTCTCTCGACTGCTCTGATAGTAACTGGCGCAGTCATAGCTGGGGTATTAAGAACCGTCATCCTTATTTACAACTTGGCTAGTCGCTAGACCAGCTCATTAAACTATACAAAGAGAGGTGACTATGAAAAAAGACAAAGATCTTGGTATTAATATCGTCGGTGCTTTTATTTTCGGCAACATTGATGCCGGTCAGGCCACTGCGATGATCGAGGTGCTTTCGGGAGGCCCGCTATTTAAAGAGCTGCCATCGGAAGAACAGGCAGCGATGGGCGCGGCACGATTTTATCATGTGCTCGACACGGACGGTGAGCTACTCATTGCTGGCAAGAACTACATGTTGTACGGCAAGAAGGTCAAAGTATTGCGGGAGCAATTTGGTTCAGGTAATTTTCTCGATAAATATTTCAGGGTGTTCTATATCGACGCATCGCTCGAAGAACACTTGGACACAGTGGACGCGACATATATTCGTGGAGTATTTGCGGCTCCGATATATCGCTCAAACTTCAAACCAATAATACCGAAAGAGGGTCAAGTTCACGATGAGTAAAAAGAAAAAGGCAAAAGATTACAAAAACAGATCTTGATTATGCGGAGGGTGAATGGAATGGATTGGAGAGTGATTTCGCTCTTTCCGTTGGTGATGTGGGCGTTGTATTCGATTTTTGCCTCGCTGGCAAGCAATGCTCATGGCGAAAAGGTGACGATGGTTTTTGAGGCGCTGGCCATGGTTGTTGTGGCCGTTATCGTGATCATAATGGGTGGCATAAGCGATTTCGGAAGAGTAACGAAAATGTCATGCGCCCAAGCTTCTATTATGGGTCTCATGTCTGCTGGTGGCATCGCTATTCAATTTTATGCCTTTCGTATCGCGCCAGTTGAGAAGCAGGGCAGCGTCGTGATGATTACCTGCATGTTTCCGATATTAGCGGTTGCCATGTTTCACTTCATGAGCACTTTCAAGATCGCTGGTGGATCGGCATGCACGACACGCCAATGGATCGGCGTTGCCTTGGGCGCCATCGCTCTGTGGCTGATCAGCGGCAAATAGCCCTGCATATGCGGGGCTTTTATTTGTGCGAATTTGACAATATTATAATAAAATTATATAATTAATGGGTGTTTTAAAACGTTTAAAATTTAAAAATAGAAGAAAGAGGTGTGTAGTATGGCATTTACAAAAGCGGAGATTGAAGTAATGAGGCGATTGCTAGAGTTAGCTTTTGATAAATTTTCTGACCATGGTTGTAATGATATGGAGCTTGAAGATACACCCGAGATGCGTGCCGTGGTGACTGGTGTTTTGGATGAAGACGAAGAGGTCATCATCTACGAAGACAAGATTCTCACCGGAGACCATCGGCTGATGCATTATCTGGCCGAACGTTGCCAGGAGGAGATAGATAACCTGAACGCGGACGATGCGTCCGAAGTTGAAACCAGAAATTGAATAAAGAAGGAGATAAAAAGATATGCATCCAGATTTGATTTGTGTAGGTGATCAGGTTACGCTTGATGTTGAACGCGAAGCACGCGAATGGGGCTATAATCCCCCATATCCCGATGGTACCGAGGCCATTGTGGTGGGCTTTACTCAGATTGTTTATACTGAGCAACAGGCCAAAGCAACTGGCAAGCAGCCTGGGCAGCACAATAACACATGCTGGCCGGTTGTGCAGCTGCCTAACGGCTCGGTAATAAAAGAGAATCACAGCCGCCTCAAACTCAAAGATCAGGAAGAGTATGAGCGGCGGGTGCGTGGATTAAAGCAGACTAACAAGATGATTAATTACCTGCTCGCCAATGAGCGAGTTACATAGAGATATCTACAAAGCGAGTTTACCTCGCTTTTATTTTGCTCAACGGACAAACACGAGCTCGCACTGTGATTATTGTTGTGCGAATAAAAAAACCGCTTATCGAAGCGGTATATTTTTTACATGTTGGCTATGTGCTGTATGTGAGTCATCGGTTCGACGTATGACTCACAGAAGCTATTGAAGACGTTGATGGCAATTTTCAACATCTCGGCATTCAAGCATAGGTCATCACACAACATCATGCGCCGGTAGCCGAGATCATACAGCCAGGCCAACTCTGACAGATCAACGCATGAAGGTACTTCCCCGTCCACAATGGACAAGAGGAGCCGTGAAGCGACGCAGGCGTCCGGATCAACGTCGATAATCAATCGTGTCGCGGCGAGCATGTGATCTGGCCGGTCAACCTCAATGTACAGATCGCCTCGTGCTGCGACAAGGACGAGGTTGTCTTTTTTGTGGAATTGTGTTCCGACAAATCGCAGTCCGGGCTTCGTTTCTATTTTCAGCCAGATTTCCGCATCATGGCCCACCAACTCAAGGAGCTGATCGATATCACGCTGGCATTCGACGTACGACAGGAAATAGCGTTTGAATCCGGCAGCCCGTACTTTTTCAATTTTGGCTATTTCCTTTTCGGTAAATAGCGTCGGTGGCGTAAAGATGTGAAATGATCGATCTCGAATATGGATTGACTCGCCGACATTGACCTTGTAATAGGGGTCCCCGCCTCTGAAAATCAAACGATACCCGCCCTCGGTGATGCGATCCAGGATAGCGATATCGCGTTCAGCTTTGAACATTACTTCTATAGGAAGGCGTACGCTGATCGGATGATTGAGTCGGACTTCAAGGTGGTCGGGATAGGCGAAGACTTCGTCGATACGTGGCTGCCGACCTTTGACATCAAAATACATCGGCACCGCTGTGCGAGATTGCCGCAGCAACTGCAACTCGCCATCCAACTGGTCGACGCCGATCATGGCGCTGTTGATGCGTATGCCGGCCAAGCGTTTGTCGTCGATGAATGTTGTGAAATGACTCAAGCTCGGCCAGAGTGTGACGAGTAATTCGGGCATGTCAGGCATAGTCATGGTTATTCTCCATCTGTCTTCTGGATGCGAGAAATCCTGTCCTGAACGCCATCGCCGTAGATGCTGGCGATCGAGTGGTACGTCGTGAGAACTTGCTGCGGTGATTGACGATTCTCGATTTCAGTATAGAAGTCGTCTTCATGGCCGGTCGCCTTTGCTAAAATAGCATACAGGACATCGGCTACCCGATCCGGCGCGTCGAGCATGGCAATATGATCTTCACCGACTAATTCAATCCAGCGCTGGTGAATATCCAATTCTGCTTCGGCGTTGCTATTTCTTTTTCTTATGGCGTAGACAGCGAATTTTTGTTTGAGCTGTTCAAACACCTCTTCTGTTTTCAAACCCTTTTTGCACGTAATACGCGCGTACTTTTTTGCTTTTGTCACAAGAATTTCATCGTAGGGTGCTTCGTCACCGATAAAGATAAAGATCGGTGTTATCGCCCTGGGCATTTCGACGCAACAGACATAATAGAGTGCGGTGAGCTCGTAGGTTTCGCAATAAGAATTGTCACCACCGCCGCCCTCGGCTCTTAGCTCTTTCATTGTCCGAGCTAAATCGGCTTCACTGACGAATGGCCGTGCTTGTACCGGGAATTTATCATCACCGTCACGTGCGTCACCGACCATGGCCCAGCTAATTTTGTAATCGGCACCTAAGTAGAGCCTGGCAATCCGATCGGTATAGGGTAATTTGGCAAAGATGACCCGCGGCCAGTCGCCCATGGAACCGGTGCCATCGCATACGACAACGAGCGGTGCCGTACTGTCGGTATAGAGACTCTCTGGCAGATAGTCATCGAGTGTTTTTTCTGCCGGACGCGGTGTTGATGTCGCGTTGCGCGTCGGTGTGGTATCCCGATAGCCGCGGCCAACGCTGCGGTCAAAATCACTGCGCGCATTTGAATAATCATACCCAGATCCGGACCAATCACTTGGTGTATAGTCACCAGATTCTGACATAGTACTGTTACTCCTTTTCTTGAGAATATTAGAGCCCATCAAACAACCCCATATTCGGCTCAAACTTTCCAGCTTTGGCTGCGAGCCTTCAGAAATTTCCTCTGCATAGTATAGACTATGCTTCATAAACTTCTTCGGCTCTCGCTCAAAGCTGAAGAAGTTTGATCTCGAAAGAGGGTTATTCGATGGGCTCTTAGACTGTTAATCATCCAAGCCAGGGATCGGTCTCATACCTGAACGTGCCTGGCCGAAACTATCAATTCGAACCTGCTGGATCGTTTCCCACAGGTTTTCTTTTTTGTATTGAGGACGATTGCGAACATCACGAACGATCAAACGTCCTATGAAATCTGCCAATGGTTTTGGGATATTGGCCGGGATGTATTTCCTTTTGACATAGTCGAGACCGCCGCCGAGCATGTAGAGCATGGTCATACCCAGGCTGTAATAATCCGACTCGGGTACTACAAGCGACTTCTCGCTCATTTGTTCGGGTGCGGCAAAGTATGGCGTATAACCTGAGCTGCGGGATGCAGTGGTTGGTCGAACGGCCGATATACCATAATCCACCAGGATGAGCATATGCTGTTGGTGCTGTAGAATAATATTTTGCGGTTTAAAGTCACAATGTACAACACCGTGATCGTGGAGATAGTTTAATACATTTAATGAACGCTCGGCGATCCAGGCCACGTGCTCCGATCGGCGATAGTCTTCCCGTTTGTCGAGAAAATACGCATCGTTGAGCGGTCCGGATCTTTTAATTATTTTATCGAGCGTCAAACCCGGGATGTAGCTCATGACGAGGGCCATACTGCCGTCATCCAGGTTGTATAGTTTGCGCGCGCTTGGGATTGCGAAGTGACGCAGATCCCATAGCGCCTGCGTTTCTTTGATCAGTGTGTCGCGGTAGTCTCTTGAGATGTAGGGGCAATGTTTGATGCATACCGGCCGATCGATCACGAGCTCCGTACCTTTGTAGGTGTGCCCGAAACCGCCTTCGCCAATACGCTCATCTACCCGAAAATCTCCAATAATTTCACCGATTAGATTTTTTGAACTTTTACGAATATCTTCTGGGCGTGTTGTCATATCCACTCCGATTCTGTGTTCATTTGATTCCCATCATTGCATCGCGTTTTTATACGTATTATTGTCGAAGATCTGTTACTGTCTTATAGGTCTAAAAAGCTTTATTGTCAAGCGATGATCGAACGCTATACCGATCTTTTATGGCCAATAAAATTTGAAATAAAATATGCAACTTGAACGATTTTTACAATAAAAAAGCCAGTGATGGGTGTCACTGGACTGGAAAATGGTTGCGAGAACTATTAAGGTACTACGCCCTCGGGAGCGCAGCCGTTGCTTGGATTACCGACGATAGTCGACTGGCCTTGGGCCGACATGCTGGTCGGTACACCGTTAACACGATTGACTGTGCTGTTTGATGTAAAGGCACACGACGTATCGGCGTTGACGGTTTGGATCTTGATCGGCATGCAGTGCGCTCGGGTGTATATGAGCATACCCTTGAGATCGCCGAGCTTTGACAGGTCGATCGTGACCGTGTTGCCGCTCTGTGTGATTGACACGAGTGCAGTAACTTCGACGAAGGCCGGTGTTGGATCGTGGAGATCGAAACCATTCGCAAGATTGGCATCGCCGATGAAGACGTGCGCCAATGGCGACTTGCCGGACAGCACATAGGTGAAACCAGCTGGTAGTGTGAGCGTAATCTTCACTCCACCAATGCTGTCTGTGCCAGCGCAAGGTCCCGTTGTTGTCGTAATGCCGGCGATGTGGAACGTACCCGGTATGCTATTCAACTGTAGGAACTTGGTAAAGCATGCAGTCAGATCATAATCGCCATTGGCGAGTTCCGACAGCACCAACGTCTGGTTCTGTAACTGAAGCCCTGGTATGACTTCCAGAGAACCGCCATCGAGTACAATGGGGTTGAATGAGTCACCACACAAATCTTGTGTACTGATCAGAATGATAACGTGATACATTCCGATGGGCGCATCGCACGGTATTGTGATCGCTAAAGGTCCGGCGACTTTGGTTGGGGCTGTGCCGCTGCCATTGGCATCTTTTCCGAACTGATCATCCAGCGTTCCACTGAAGCTGATGTCTGTATCATCTGATACGACCAATGCAGCTAGCTTGAATGGCGTATTGGGTGAGCCATCCTTGAGCTGGACAGAAATAACTTCATCACTGGCCTGTTGTAATTTTGGTGGACTGGTAGCCAAGACTTTTGCCGTTGGTCCTACTAAATCCACAATATAGCTCGTTGCGCTCGTGCCCGTACCGGATTTGGTAGTTGTCGATATCGACGGCGTGCCTGGGACCTTTGCCAATACTGTACCCGAACAGTTCGTAGTGCTGAAGTATTCGGTTGATATTGTCTTGGTCGTGGTAATAGTCTCAGTAATAGTTGCCGTCACGGTGATGCTATTTTTGCCTTCGACACCAATGTCCAGCATGCCGCTATACACTAGTGTAGTAGTATTATCCAGACTGGTGTTCGTGGTCAGTACGCTAGTCGCCTTATTGCTATCAGTAGCTGTCACCACTAGTTTCTTATTAGTCACAGTTGTCTGTACTATGGTGACGGTATGATCGCTATTAGCACCAGAAATGCCGCCCAAATTGTTTTTGTCCTTATTGGTGGCAGAGGTGCAGTTACTGACCGTTGTCGAGAGCGTATTCTGGTCAAAAGCAACCTGTCCTGTTGTCGTGATAGTGACGCTGTGGCCATTGCCTGACCGACAGACAACGGATGGGGAAGTCGCAGTGTTTGAAAGGGTGACGGTTGGCAGTGTTGCTCGTGCTGTTGTATGCCATATCATCCCCAACAATACCGCTACGACCATGCTCAATATCCGGATCTTACGTGTCTTCATTTCTTAGATCTCCTCTGTATCCTGTAATAGTTTGTTAAAGTCTCAATTCGAAACGCAGTCCTTACTATAATATTTTTTATAAAATAAGTCAAGTACCGCGATCGGAGCTTGGTGAATAATGCCTCATACTACAGTTTCTAACACAATCGGCGGAGGCAAGGCCTTTTGACCCGCGTCGCACAGCGACGTCTCTCAAAAGGCCTTGCGAAGCTCGGGTTGAGTTTGTGGAGGTGAGGTAATGTGTTTAACGGAAAGGTACTATTAACCAAGCTCAATCGAGAGTCATTAATAACCTCTATCGACAAAAAACGTACTATATGGTTGAATTTTGAGAGTACTATAAAAACGGAGGTGGCTACATATGCTAGCGATTGCCCGATACCTGAGGCATATCAAATTATTTCATCAATTATATATCTATCCAGTCCTGATATCGGTGATCGGCTGGTGGGTTCTTGATCATCGCATCCATAGCTATGTGTGGATCGGCACTGTTTTCCTCATCGGTCTCCTGATCGAATGGCCGGTGCTTGAATACGTCATGCATCGTGTATTCCATGCTCATCGGCTGAGTCGATATAGATTTCTGCATCGATTCCTACAGGCACGGCACTGGGAACATCATTTCGCGACGCGTGATCTGAGCTACATGTTTGTTCCGGTTTGGTTTAGCCTGTTGATCAGTGCGGTTAGTATTTGTCTGAGGGTGATCATATGCTGGAGCTGGCAAGGTGCCTGCATTATAACGCTTGGTATCTGGACCGGATATGTATGGTATGAATTCGTGCACTACAGTGCGCATTTCCGGCAACCGACATCTCGATTCATGAGATATTTGAAAATTTATCACTTGGTTCATCATCGAGATCAGTACGACGACATTATGTTCGGCGTCACAACACCCCTTATCGATATGATCGTTGATGCATTTCGTGCATTAAGATCCAAAGAGCCTGTCTAGGCTCTTTTTATATTGTATCGCTATGTAGTACTATACTTCATAGAGGATATAGTCATAAACACCATGTCACACAAAGCTGAAAGATATTATGCCAAAAGGGAAATCCAATCATACGATACCGAAGAATCGGCTGATGGACCGGATATTTCCCGAAAAAAGGCACTATCGGAAATAAGCAATACATCGCTGGGATACTTAACCGGTGAGTTTACGCCGCCCAGTGAATATTACAAAATTGGTGCGGATGATTTCGGGTACTATAGAATACGTGATGCGGAGGAATTGCGGGCAAGGATATCCGAATCTGACGAGTATACTGATCCACAGCCAGAATTTGTAATCTATGCTTTCAATAGCGGAAATCTCAGAAAGCAGGTCGAGTATTTTATTGACCCGACAAAACAGAAGATTCTACTGGACTATTTTGGTCGTTCTTGTTTTAGGGTCGAACGCATGCTGGGATCCATAGATCGACAAGTTGGAGAGTATGATAGATTGATCATTGATGAGAGCGTGTCGGAGGTAGAGATAGCTAAGATAGCGGAGATCTTGGCATTAGTGGAAGTGGTCAGAGAAGCCGACCTCCAGCATCTGAACGCAAAAAATGCCGAGCTGGTCAGGGAACAGATGCAATTTTTCAAAAGGGAATCTGAACATAATTGGGGGAAGCTGTCTCTAGAAATCCGTGAGAGGTGCAAGATTATGTGTGCCATTCCCGACGCCTCTGAAGAAGCCAAGGTGTGCCTTGAATATTGTCTCAGTTCAGAAAACCAAGAAACTCTTGAAGAGCTTATCGGGCAATTAGATAGTATTACGTATTCAATCGGAAGCGAGGGCTTGCTCGGGGAAAAACATTTTGTGGATTTAGTCCCGGAAGCGGATTGGTTTGTTAATGAGTCATGGGCTCATGGTACGCCGCATATGATGCGTGTACTGATCAATGTTGGTATTCTGGCAAGGCTTTTGGAGAACCAAGGCCATTCTATCAACATAGAAGCGCTCGAACAGGCGGCGGTAATACATGATTTGAAACGCGAAGGAGACGATGCCGAAGATCAGGGTCATGGCAGGAGGGCGGGCGATTGGTTGTGGGTTAATAAGAACATTAAGCCCACACTGGATGCTGAAACGAGGAGACTTGCATCGGGTATAGCGCATTACCATTCAATCGATGATAGACCGCATGAAGAAAACAAAGAAATTATGACCTTCAAGGACGCGGATGCGTTGGACAGGTATCGTTTTGGACGCGGGGCGTTGAATTGGGACTATATTCGTTTGCCAGACTTGGCTCATGCGGTTGGTGCGGTAGCCAGAATCCAGGCGCGAATGTCCAATATGTTGATCAGAAGCGGTTTCGGAAGACTTGAAAGTGTGCGTTTAACCGCCCGAGCGCTGGGGCTGCTTGCCAATAAACAAGAATGGCCGCTGTCATATGATGCTGAGCAGTCGGACGTTCGGTTCATCGATGGGTTAGTTGAGGTTCGCCAACGGGATGCGGAGGTTGATCAGATCCGGGATTATGAAAACCTTTTTAAGGCGTGCAAAAGTCTAACGCCTCAGTTTAATCCACTTTTTGGATCGGCATCTGAGGATAGGAGGAGAGACATATCATATCTAGATGCTAGCGTGCTCGAAAATATTATCCGCTATGGTATGAATGAAGACTTTTTGATCGCTTTGAATGTGAGTAATAGTGAGAATAAGAATCCTTTCAATCCTGATCAGCTCACATTACTTGCCCTTTTGCATAGCTATTATAAATTTGGGCAGTATCTTAAGGGAAGTTCAGGAGAGGTTGATTACGCAATTTCAAGAGAAAAGATCATAGATATTCTCCACTATCTTCGTGCCGATATCGATGATGCGGCCGTCAAAGATGTTCTGAATATTCTGGAATATCGCGCTCACTATACACCTTCGAATAACGATATCTCGCGATTAGCAGAAGATTATCCAGGGCTAGGCCGGCATGGCTCAGAGACTACTCTTATAAAAATAAAAACGCTTCTCGCAGCTGAGCAGCTGAATACAAGTGATGCGGAATTTAGTCAAAAAACAGAAAAAATTCACAGAGCTTTAGAACGAGAGAGCGCACAAAACAAGGCACTCGTAGCCATAGAGAGTGGATTGCTACCGGAGGAAATGAGCGACGAGTATCGTGATGCATCGGAGACTATTTCACATCAGTATAATGTTTTGCAACGGAGATATCAGAGCGAGGGTGTGATATCTGCTCAAGATAGACAACGCGCATATTTGAGCTGGATACGGTAAAGCGGCAGAGATTAGATGAATACTTGAAGCTTTGCGTACACTACGGCAACGATAAATTTCTAAAGGCTGCCAGGGTCTTTGGCTTCGAGGGAAATCGTGCTTGGCAGGATCGGTATGCTGAAAATGAGCAGGAGAGGGCTTTTACCCAGACGTGTCGGGGGATATTCGGTACAGTCTTGCCGGCGTGGGAAAATTTCCATCTTTTCTACGATAAGACATCCTTGTCTGCCGAAGATAGAGAGAAACAAATATATACCAACGCTCTTAAAGTTTTTAGGTCCAGTTTGAGTTTGTTAGACAAAGCACTATTTATGACCCATTCGACGACGTCGGGTTTCCGCATAGACAGATCACGGGTATTGCTCGGTAGTGATAATCCGGATGAATGGATGGGGACTGGTGTGTATTTCGGTCTTTTCGGATCGTATCGTGATTGGGCGCAGGGTCGTGATGGCGATTATGACTCCGACTTATTTGAGCAAAACGTCAGGCTTCAGGACGGAGTCTTTACTCTCGCGCGCAGGTACGACGTAACTCCGCAGTTTAATGTGATGGGTGCAGCTGGAGACATATATGAGGATGCAACGCGCACACTAATTCCAAAAGGATTCATTGAATG
>CAZHOA010000020.1:0-11389 GCA_964534385.1 uncultured Candidatus Saccharibacteria bacterium
TCAGTGTCAGCTATCTTTTTACCAAAAATCCACATTTGTACCTGTTAGGTTTGCACACGGTGAACCAGGACCGTGTCCCGGGTTACTATGCATATTTATGGGGACACGTGACACAAACGACCTGGTGGTATTACTTCATCATCGTGTACATTATAAAGACACCATTATCATATCTGATCGCTTTGGCAGGTGCGGTGATAGTCTTTATCAAAAAAGCGGACATGCGGGAAGAGAAAATTGTTTTTTTGCTGATGCCGGCATTTGTTTTTTTTATTATCACTTCAGCCAAGGCGTTACCTCTGGGTGTCCGTTATTTGATCCCGATTTTTCCTTTCTTATCCCTATTCATCGCTTCTTTTTACCGGACTTTTATCAATCATCGTGTATTGAAGATAGTTGCCGTGATCTTACTCGTATGGTATGGTGAGAGCGCGATTGTGGGATACAAAAATTATTTCGCGTATGCCAATGAATTGTTCGGCGGTCCGGCCGGGGTATATCAATATCTTGATGATTCGAATATAGATTGGGGCGGTGGTTTGCGCGATTTGAAATCGTACATTGACGAACATCACATTACTGCCATCAATCTAGTCTATGAAGCGAATGGCGATCCGTTGTATTATAACATTCCGGTTCAAAAAAAATTGAAATTAAGCGAGTGGTTGAGCATGCCGCCGGAACCCGGTACATATTATGCGATCAGCTCGAACGCGTTCATACGCGGGAAGATATACGATCAGGTGAAGCAGGCCCACAACAAGTGGTTCTCCGAATACAAGCCAATCGATCGCGTCAACTATTCGTTTTTTATATATAAGTTTTGAGTTGCCGCAGACTGGATGATGTGTTACAGGAAGGGCAATATTGTGTCAGCTTATTACGTATGACAATCAACCTTCGTAAAAATATAATCCTGATTATTATCCTCTTTGTGGTTGTTTTTGGTTTGTACCTCAACAACATTCATAATGCCTTGTTTTGGGATGATAATGACTGGATCGTACGCAATCCCTTTGTGCACTCTTTTACGATTGTCAATGTTAAAGCGCTTTTTACACAAAATACTTTGGCGGGTATCGGACAGCGCAGTAATTATTTCAGACCGGTGCTATTCTTGACCTACATCGCCAATTACGTTGTTGGTGGCGATCATCCTGCTGGGTATCATCTTGTCAGCAATGCTCTGCACGCTTTCAATACCGTCCTTGTTTTTGTGTTGGTATTTTCTCTTTTCCAAAAGCGCAGACTTGCCTTTGTGACCGCTCTTTTGTTTGGTATTCATCCACTACAAACGGAAGCGGTGACCTATATTTCCGGGCGAGGCGATCCACTGTCCGTTTTCTTTTTACTCATTTCATTGCTGACATTTTTGAAATGGTATACTGGTGATCACAAGCATCGTGCCCAGATGGTGTGGCTCGGCCTTTCATTGATAGCGCAAATCCTAGCGATTCTAAGCCGCGAAGTTGCCGTTGTCATGCCGTTATTTATTGTATTGCTGGTTGTCTTGCTTGAACACAAAACATTTTTACGTTCGGTTTGGCGAGCTTTTTTGATATCGTTACCATATCTTGCTATTTCGGCATTCTATACTATTTTGCGCTTGACTGTCTGGAATTTTAAAGACACATTAAATTTTTATATAAGAGATAATCTGTATACACAGCACCTGAGCTTCCGCATATTTACGTTTTTCCATGCGCTGGTTGATTATGTGCGTTTGACGTTTGTGCCAGAGCATTTACATATGGAGCGCAGCGTGCCGTTACACACTTCCCTTGTGCAATGGCCGGTTTGGGGTGTCGCTATTGGATTAGTTGGTTTTCTTATTCTGCTCATTGTACTTTATCGCAAGGAGCGTCATCAAAAAAAGATTGAAGGGTATTCAGATTTTAGAATTGTTTTTTTTGGCATCGGCTGGTTTTTTGTCTGGCTTTTACCTAGTTCGGGTATTATCCCTGTCGTCGCCCTGATTTACGAACACTGGTTGTACTTTGCATTGTTTGGTTTTTTGTTGGTATGTGTGTTTTATTTCGAGCGTCTGTTGGCTTTTTTTGAAAATCGTGGAGATTATGTAGTACGGAACGGTCTCATGATCGGCCTGCTCGTAGTTGTCGTTCTGTTCGCTCGTGTTTCACTGGCCCGCAATGCCTTATGGGGGAATGCCGAGGCATTCTACAAAGATATCTTACGTTATGATCCAGAGAGTGTACGCGTTCATAATAATCTGGGGAATTTTTATTTTAATACTGGGAATGTTGCTTCTGCTGAGCATGAGTACTGGCTTGCGGTCAAAAGCGAAGATATTTTTCCTCAGCCTCATTTTAATCTGGGTGATATTTTACAAAAACGTAATGATATAGCCGGTGCTTTGTATGAATATGAGAAAGCCATTGCCGCTGACCCGGAGTTTTATCCTGGGTATGAGCGGGCAGCATTGATCTATGCTCAGCAGGGAAAGCTCGAAAAAGCGATTGAGTATTACAAAAAATTAATCCAGCTGCGGCCAGCGGATCCCCGTGTCTACTACAATATCGCTCTTTTTGAAATTGCACTGCATCACAAAGCCGAGGCCACGCAGTATTTGACTCAAGGTTTGCAGTATACTACCAATGATCCGCAAGCCAAAGAGGGTATCGAAGATTTCTTAAAAAAACTGGCTGCTGCCAAAAAATGAGCGTACAACACGACGTACAGCATAAAAAGCTTTCAAAAAAGGAGATGGCCTGGTGCGCTGTGATTTTAATCGCTCTGAGTTTTATTATCTATGGCAATGGTGTTCGTGGCGGATTTGTTTTTGATGATACGGTTGTAATACAAAACAGAGCTGAGCTACATCATCTTTCGCAGGTGCTGCATCTCTTCGTAGAACCGTATCACTTTGGATTGAAGCAGAGCGGTTTGTATCGCCCGCTTACCATTGCGAGCTATGCGCTCAATACTATCGTTTTTGGAGACAAGCCGACATCGTTTCATGTTGTGAATATAATTCTTGCGGGTCTGAACGCCTTTCTTGTTTTCCTACTCATACATTATCTTCTCGGGTCGCGAACCGTAGCATGGCTGAGTGCGTTGTTATTTCTTGTCGTCCCTATTCATACTGAGGCAGTGACGTCTATTGTGGGCCGGGCGGAACTACTGGCTTTTTTCTGCTCACTGTTAGCCTTCCTGGCATATGGACATCGTCGTTATTGGTTGGCGTCGAGTTTATTTTTACTAGGTTTATTCAGTAAAGAAACCGCCATAGCCACGGTGCCTTTTATTCTTTTCTACGAATATCGTCATGGTACATCCTGGCAGAATAGCATTAAAAAGATGCGATTTTTTGTGATTCCGTTTTTTACGTATTTTCTATTGCGTTTTATTGCTCTTGGATCATTCGCCATAAAAGGCGTAACGCAATTTGTCGAAAATCCATTGCGCTTTATCCCATTCACACAGCGGATCGGTACCGCTTTGATAATTTTTTGGAAATATATAGCATTGTTTTTTGTACCGCTGCATTTGTCCGCTGATTATTCATATAATAGCATTCCGCTGGTTGGATTTTCCTGGTTTGGTGTTCTGGGGTTGGGTATCTTGGCATGGTGCGTAGGTTGCATAGTGTATCGGCGAACGCCGTCCTATCTGGCTTATGGCAGTGCTTTCTTTTTCTTTCCTTATATTTTAATTTCGAATATTCCACTGACAATCGGTACGATTATGGCTGAACGGCTGTTCTATTTTCCGTCATTGGGCCTGTGTATTGTCGTCGGTGGCGTGGGTGTTGGGTTGCTGCGACATTGGCGTCGATCACGATTTGTCATATATCCATTAGTAGCGATCATCCTCATCGTTTTCTGCGGGATAACTATCATTCGTAATCGAGTATGGCTCAATAATACGACATTGTTTAATAGCATTATCACAGTCAACCCGACATCTGTTTTGGGGCACTCCAGTCTTGCGGCTATTGATATCAAAGATAAAAAATGGGATGAAGCCCGTGAACATGTCCGCATAGCCCAGAGTATTTATCCGAATTATGCCCATACCTTGAATCTGAGCGGTGTTATCGCCGGTCATGATGGTAATATTCCGCTTGCGGAAGATTATTTTAAAAAATCGATCACTGCCAGTATGTATCACGTTGATGCGTATCAAAATTTAGCACAACTCTATTTTGATCAAAAAAAATATGCCGAGAGTGCCGATCTACTTGAACGTCTTTTGGTGGTGGCGCCTAATGTTGATACGGCACGTGATTACGCATTCTTACGCATTAAAACCGGCAGGCCGAAAGATGCCATCGACGTGATTACGCAGTTTTTTGGTAAGCGGCCATCAGCGCCATTATTAAATTTCGCCCTGGGTATTGCCTATGCCGGTATCGGTGACGCAGACAATGCTCGCGCTGCTTTGCTCTTGGCGAAGCAGCAAGGCTACACCGATCCGCAAGTTGATCGTTTGTTATTGGAGATTGATAAAGTGAAATAATGTGTCGAGAAAGGCGGTATTCAGTAAGCTGCATCGCTACACCATATGTTTCCAAACCGTGAAAAAATAAAAATTCTGATTGTTGCGTTAGTACTGTCTTTTGTTGTTTTCGGTAATGGTATTCGGGGTGATTTTGTGTACGATGATACGGTTGTCCTGCCGCGTCCGGATCTTCATCACGTTGCAGATATACCAAAATTATTTATCACGCCGTATCATTACCAGTTTCCTCAAAGCGGTATCTACCGCCCGTTGCCCTTGGTAAGTTTTGCTCTGAATTTTATAGTTTTTGGCGATAAACCGTATAGCTTTCACATCATCAATATCATCCTCCATGCTCTGGTGGTATATTTTCTTGTTCTGTTTGTTGTCGAGCTTAGCCGTTCTCGGGGTATCGCATATGCCAGTGGTTTGCTATTCCTGGTTCTGCCTATTCACGTCGAAGCGGTGACATCAATTGTCGGCCGGGCGGAATTACTCTGTGCTCTTATGGTGCTATTGGCGTGCCAGTATCGTCAGCGGTGGCTGCTGAGCGGTTTATCTTTTTTGTTAGCTTTGTTATCCAAGGAAACGGCCATTGCCTTTGTTCCGATAATTTTTATTCTTTTCTACCATTATGATCGGATATCATTACGTCAGTCACTGAGAAAAATGCTCTTTGTTGTGCCGGTTGGCGCGGTGTATGCGGCCATGCGATATGCGGCTCTTGGACGATATATCATATCCAATAATGCCGACAGAGTGTACAATCCGATCAAATTCGCACCATTTCCTGGTAATTTTTTGACTGCATCTAAAGTACTGACGTTGTATCTGTATAAAATATTTGTGCCGTTGAATCTGGTATCCGATTACTCTTATAATCAAATTCCACTTGTCACATCTTTGAGTACTGATCATCAGACTGTTCTTGGTATCGCTATTTTGCTTTTCTTTTTGGGATTGCTTTGGTATCGTTCACGATCTTTGATTGCGATCGGTAGTATATTTTTCCTGGCACCGTATTTTGTCATTTCAAATCTGGTGTATAAAACCGGTACGATCATGGCTGAACGTTTGATGTATCTACCGACGATAGGTATCGTAATCCTTGTCAGCTATGTCGGCAGTCTCGTTATCCGATATTTTCCTCGAATCCGTGTGCTGGTCTTGATATTTTTGGCTTTGCTTGTGTCGACGTATGCTGGGATTGCTGTGGCTCGCAACCGAGTTTGGCAGAATCAGGAGTCATTGTCAGTCGATGCTTATGCGAAGTCACCGAATAGCGTCATTGCGAAATTAGGCATGGCTCAGGTGCTTGTGGCGCATCAGCGCCCGGATACTGCCGAGACACTCCTAAAAGAAGCCGAAGATCTTTCAACTGAAAACGTCGAAGTTCTGAATCTGCACGGTGTTATCGCCTGGTCGCGCAAAGATTATTCCAAGGCGATAGATTATTTTGAGCGCGTGCTTACTCTGAGGCCGTCATATGCCGATAGTTTGGTTAATTTGAGTCGGGTGTATTACCAGCTGGGCAACGAACAACAGGCCCTGCGCTATATCAAGCAACTCCATGATGTATTCGGAAGTGATATCGGGCTTCAGAACAGTATTCTATTATTCTATCTTGAAGACCGTTCCGGCCAATACGCGACCGTACTTGATCAAGTTACCAAGATGTCAGCAGCTATCGTTCAAGATAGTACGGTACAGTTTTTGATCGGGTATGCATATCTCAAGCAGCACAATATTTCGACCGCGCTGCTGTACATCAAACAGGCTGATATTCCAACCATCGAAACAGAATTTTTAAATATCGGCCGTAATTTTAGACAGTAGAGTCAACTAATTCTGTGGATGAATGCTTGTGGAAGTGTGTATTTTTGTGGTACAATCGCCGACATATGAGTAAAATATTTCTTTGGTTCGTTGTAGTCGTGGTCATTGGCGGCGCTGTTGTATTTGGCGCTCGCAAAGTGCTAAAGAATTCGGGTGAAAATCCGACGATAACACCAGTGGAGAGTGGGATGAGTCCTGACGTTTCGCCGGAGCTTACCGGTTCGACGACTCCAAGTCCTTCGTCATCAAGTAAACCAAGTGTGAGTATAAAGCAAAAACAACCGACTCAGAATCCGGTACCTTCGGACCTGACACATCGCCTTGGTAATACACAAGCCAGTTGCGCGCTCAAGGGCGGTGTTGATTTTATTGGCCATTCAACGTTTGATAATAAAGACGCACTGTTTACCTACATGGGTGTCGATGCGCCGGCCCGTAATGTTCACTGGACCGTGACGCCGAATGATAACGTGAGAGTTGGCCCCAACATATTTGCAAACTTGCCATTACCCGATGGTTCTAGCCGCATCACGATTCTTTTACCGGATCAGCCAACCTCTCGGCATTATGATCTGACGGCTGCAGTGGATTATGCTCGCGTCGTCAAGGGTGGTCTCAAGAACTTTACAGCGGTCTGTACCGGAAAGATTAGTGTTGATCTGAAATACTAGACTGAAAAAGTCGTGTGAAGGCCTCGATCATTTTATCTTTTGAAAATAGTGTTGCCAGTGATCGTTGAGCCGTCTGTGCAAGTTTTTCTCGTAGTGATCGGTCTTGCATGAGATCGATGATACTTTGTGTTAGGACGTTGATATTTTTAGGTGGTATCAGAACGCCGTTTTCGCCGTCCTGTATAATCTCGGGGATAGCGCCGACCGATGTGGCTATGATTGAGACGCCTGCGGCCATTGCTTCTAGTACTACCCAGGGAAAGCCTTCTTTAACTGACGGTACAACAAACACGTCAAAGGCTTTGAGATAGCGATACGCATCAGGAATCTTACCTGCCAGTCGTACTATATTCTGCAAATTGTGAACGGCAATATAGTGCTCCAGTAACTGACGTTGACTGCCGTCACCGATAATAATGGCTTTGACCGGTTCTCTGATATTTTTTTGTAATTCCGAGATTGATTCAAGAAAGTAGGTGAGACCTTTTGCCGGATAAAAATTGGCGATTACTCCGAGCCAGAATGCATCTGCCGACGGCATGTGCGGTGCGAGCATAGTACGAGCTTGATCGCGTTCGTAGAAGGTGAGTTTACTAACATCAATACCGTTGTAGATCAAATGAAGATGTTTGCGCGGCCGGATGTGATATCGGACTGCTTGTTGATAATCATGGCTGCTATTAGTGATAATATGATCTTTCCAACGCGCGCTGAGCCACTCGAGTATAAAAAAATATAGCTTTTTCAATAACGGCCAGGGATCATTAAATGTCCAACCGCCGATCCGGTAAAAAACAACTGGACGTTGCGACTTGGGTAGGAGCTGGGCTGCCAGTGAGCCATTGAAGCCGGCTTTTGAACTGTTTAAAAAAAGTATATCCGGCCGAACGCTCTCGATAAGAGAGCGTATCGCGAAAACGCTTTTAATGTCCTGAAACAGATGCTGCGTGCGAACCAATGATGGTATGATGGTGTGTTGTATGTGTGGTAAACGTTGTATTAAATCGCCATCACCGTCGTGACCAGTAGCCAGAATCACTTCAAAAACGCCCGGGTCTAACCCGGTGATGAGCTGATATATGAATTGCTGCGCGCCGCCCCATTCCGACTGTGTGATAATAAAGAGTATTTTGATCTTGTCATTTCTTGACATATGTTATATTATTCTACCATATAATGAACGAGAAGACAAAACGCATCTTGTGCTTTACGACAGCGTATCTGCCGCACATCGGTGGTGCTGAACTGGCTCTGTCTGAGATTACCAGACGTATACCGACGATCGCTTTTGATATCATGACACCGCGTTTAGATGTCTCGAGTCCAGCCGTGGAACGTAACGGCAATATCTGTGTGTATCGCATCGGACCGTTACTGCGATGGCATAATTTTTTCTTTTCCAAATTGCTATTTATTCCACTGGCATGGTATCGAGGTTGGCGGCTCTATCGCACGAGAAGTTACAGTGCGGTCTTTGCGCTCCAGGCATCGCAAGGTGCGATTGCGGCTGTTCTGTGTAAGCTAAGTATCTGTAGATCATTACCGCTTACGATTAATATCCAGGAAGGAAAACAACTTGATCGGCAATGGTTTTTTATACGCATTCCGCGTGCCATGGTATTGCGATGCGCCGATACGATTACCGTGATCAGCCACTATTTGAAGACAGTAGTTCAGAAAAGTGGCACCAAAGCCCGGATTGTTATTATCCCTAACGGCGTCGATATCGAGCAGTTCGGTCATCGCCATGATACTCAACAGAAAATGAATATTCGAAAGAGTTTGAAAATTCCACCTGACGCCAAGATCATTATCAGTGCTTCGCGTTTGGTGAGAAAGAACGGTCTTGATATATTAATTAAGGCTTTTGCTGGCATGTCACGCAGCGATTGCTATCTCGTCCTAGTTGGTGATGGTGAAGATCGTGCTAAGCTTGAAATGATGGCACATAGCATGGGTTGTGCGGATCGCGTTGTGTTTGTCGGCAGTGTTGCCAATATGCGACTGCCTTTGTATCTACAAATGGCCGATATTTTTGTGCGACCATCCAGATCAGAGGGACTAGGTACGGCTTTTCTGGAGGCAATGGCCGCCCGGGTTCCGGTGATCGGCACACCGGTCGGTGGCATTGTTGATTTTCTGAAACATGGCGAAACCGGTATATTAGTACCGCCGGAAAATGCCTTGGCACTGAAAAATGCCATCGAAATATTATTGAACGATGCGGTTATGAGCGAACGTATCGTAGCAAACGCGGCACAACTTGTCGCAGCACATTATACCTGGGATAGTATTGCAAAACAGTATCAAGATATTTTCGAACGTAGAGTATGACCACTATTTCTATTATTGTACCCGTCTATAACGAGCGAGAAACTATTTTGGCCGTGCTTAAAAACCTAGATCAGGTTGATATTTGCGGTCTCAAAAAAGAGATCATTGTTGTTGATGATTGCTCGACAGACGGCACGCGCGAGCTATTACAAGAGCATACAAATGGCCGGTACATTCTCGTCTATCATGATCAGAATCGGGGTAAAGGCGCGGCACTTCGCACTGGTTTTCAAAGAGCGACCGGTGATATCGCTGTGATCCAGGACGCTGATCTCGAGTATGATCCAGCGGAGCTTTCGCTTTTGGCGCAACCGATTCTGGATGGCAGGGCTGATGTCGTTTATGGCTCGCGGTTGCTGTCGAGCCGGCCGCATCGCGTGCTCTACTATCATCATTACTGTGCTAACAAGGCATTGACCATATTATCCAATATATTTTCCAACTTGAATCTGTCAGATATGGAAACGTGCTACAAAGCTTTTTCACGTGGCGCGCTCCACAAAATTGCTCCGCGTTTGACATCTAATCGTTTTGGTATCGAAGTTGAACTCACAGCCGAGGTAGCACGGCATCATCTGCGTGTCTATGAAGTCGGGATTTCGTATCACGGGCGGACCTATGAAGAGGGTAAGAAAATTAATTGGAAAGATGGTATCGCCGCGTTATGGCATATTGTTCGTTTTAATGTGTTACGCTGATCAATCATGAAAAAACTGCTTATTGTTACCGGTATTTACGAACCAGATATTGGCGGTCCCGCATCGTTTGCTCGTACGATTGCGCCGCACCTTGCACAGACATGGGATGTGACGGTGATAACATATTCAACACCGTGGCGCTATGCTGGCGATCAACATAATACTTTTCGTGTTGTCCGGGTTTGGCGCCGTTGGCCTCAGCTGATACGCCATGCCGTGTATGCATTGCGAGTGCTGTGGTATGCGCGTAGCTCTGATCGGATTTTGGCGCTTAGCGCTATGAACGCCGGTCTGGCTGTGTACGTGGCATGCCGCATACTGAAGAAGTCATACAGTGTGAGAATAGTCGGTGACTATGCCTGGGAGAGAGCGATACAAACGGGCATGACGTACGTGCTTGTTGATGCATTTCAACAACAAAGAAAGCGCAGGCTGATTGGCCTCTTGGACTATGTACAGAAACGCGTTGCTCAACACGCTGAACGAGTCATCGTGCCGTCAGATTACCTGGCGCGGATCGTTGAGGGTTGGGGTGTTGCTCCGGATCGAATTACCAAAATATATAATGGAGTCAGATTTGAACGTAGTACGTTGACCAAAGAAGAGGCGCGAAAACATATTAATATTTCGGGAAGTATTATTCTGTCCTGGGGTCGCATGGTACCGTGGAAAGGATTTAGAATGTTAATTAAAATGATGCCACAGCTTTTGCAGATCAATCATCTTGTTCGGCTCGTGCTGATTGGTGACGGACCTGATCTCGTACTCTTGCGTCGTATGGCTAAGAATATGAATTTGGAGCGCTACGTGCACTTTATCGGACGCGTATCGCACAAAGAGCTTGCTGTCTATTTCGCGGCTGCCGACATGGTGGTTTTAAATACAGGCTATGAGGGCTTTTCGCACCAGATCGTCGAGGCGTTATCAGCGGGTGTGCCGGTAATTACAACGGATATCGGTGGTAATCCGGAAATTATTACCAACGGCACGAATGGATTTTTGGTACAATACAATGATGAGTTTGAATTGGGAGAAGCCATCAAAGTACTGTGGCAGAACGAGCAACTCGCTCAGCAATTTATCAAGGAAGGTCGTACAATCGCAGCCCGGTTTACCGTTGAGCGTATGGTGGATGAAGTGAGTAGACTGTTGATGTATGAATAAACTCCTTATGATAACCAGTGACCGGGCGCTGATTCATGGCAAAAAAAGCGCGCTGGCGACGACACTCGAAGAATTCCACAAGCATTGGGATAGTATTGACATACTCTGTCCCGGACCGCGATTGTGGCTTGACGTGTCATATGAAAAACAATTGCTCGGCAATGTCACAATCCACACGTCACCCTGGCCATTGTGGCTGCAGTGGTTATGGCTTTTTAAAAAAGG
>CAZHOA010000021.1:0-11377 GCA_964534385.1 uncultured Candidatus Saccharibacteria bacterium
ATCTCGAAGGAGTGCATGGCTTATGATGATACCGATGGTGTATATGTATGTATCAGGAATTGTAGCAGGGCTATATTTCCTCTATCAATATTGGGTAAACACGCGGCCGGATACAAAAGTACAGGGAGAGGATGGTGGCCCAGACTGGTATATTACCAGCACCGGTATGGTGTATGTGAAAATGGAAGATCTGGTGAAGTGTATAAACTATCAGCGACAAATCCAAAAGTTGAGAGATACGGATCTGATCGCATTGGGTTTGGATGTATTCGGCACAGATCCGTAAGATCATCTGAGGGCATAAGATTTAAAAAAGCTTCCATGTACTATTGAGATATGCAGTGTAAGAAAGGGGTGAACATGCACAATCAGACAAATCCTGAATGGTTGCAGGGTATGGTGCCGGATGCATTAGGGACAGGGCTGTTTGTTGATCATGAGCATCGAAAGTATCTGGTTCCGGATTTGACATACGATCAAACGGTTGAGCGAGGTCACGCCTATATCGTATTCCGTTGGATTCCGCATGCGGTCATGTCTTATGACGAGCTCATTGAGAGTGCATGACAGTCTGTCACAAAAGACTGTGGCAGTTAGCCGCGCAGTGTTGTTTGTAGCTTTCATGAACAGGCATAGCCTGTTTTCTTTTTGCGCAGGAGCGCTAACCCACACCATAGCCCGAGTATGTCTATCAACCAGCAATAAAAAAAACCGATATGAATCGGCTGTTCCTACGCTATTGTATCAGGCGGTATGCCGTTCGGCATCTTTATTGTCGGACTAGTGGCGGCTTGCGCGGGAAGGCTATGATTCTGGCTGAATCCGGTCGGCCCTTTATCTCTTGAATACCCAGTTCACTAAAAGAGAACTGCTGTCTACAGTTTGAGCACGCTGCATACAGTGTATAGCCAAACCCAGCATCATCGAGCTTCCAACCATGGTAATCACCGTACATTCCCATATTCTCTTGCGTAAATTGGGTCTGACAGTTAGGGCATTGCCTGGTGGCCAGGATCTGACGATAGTCTTCAGATGTCATAGAGCCTCCCCTTGTCGTCTAATCTGAGCAGTAATTCTCTCATGCGTCACCTGTATCTTTTAAATCTTCTACTTTTTTTACCTTTCCCTTTTCAACTGCCTTCCAAAGAAATTCTTTGCCTGGAAGTATCATGCGAAGATACTCTGGGTTGGTATTATTGCGGAGGCTCGCGAGAATATCTTCACGTTTTTGTTGGTCAATTCCCAAAACAAGCACCTTATCATTGGGCATAAGTTGAGCCGTTGATAGCGCTATTGCCCGGACTTCCTCTGGGGTTAATTCAGACAGTGCTTTGACTTCCTGGAGAATCGAGTCTTTCAGTGTTTTATAAAGGTCAATAAACTGTCCCAGGGTAATCGCTTGACCTTTGCGATCAAAAGTAAACAATGTCGACAGTTCGGGCTCATCAAACACCAAGTCCTTCATGTGCTCTAGCATGTTTTGCATACAGACTCCTTTTTGTAAACTGCGCTATACCATTTTGGTAAAAATAATAATGTAAGCGGGTATATAACTCATGGCATAGATGCCGATGCCAAGGCCAAGCATTTTATGTAAGGGCGGCGCATAGTATAGACAGACGAAGGCAATTACCATGTATATCGCAAATGCTATGGCTGCACCAAACAACATGATAATAGCGCAAAAGAAACCAGCAAGACACTCACTGCTCTTTTCTTTGAATAGTGATATAACCGCCCAAATTGGAAAAAAAGCAAACAAAACAATCAGGTACATGTGTTCCTCCACAATCCGAATTTACGCCTTATTGTAGAACTTTTGTCTGTTTAAGTCAATCCAGTTTGGTTCTAGTTTTTGCTACGCAATTTTTATGATGAATTCGGCCAAATTAAAAAGTCATCCAAAATATATTTTTGTCAATTTCGGTGGGAAATAGAGTGTGTCGAGAAAGGTATTATGCAACGGGCCCATTATTTATTATCGAATATTAATAAATATGAGCAAATAAAAAGCGATATAGGGATCTACATCGCACCGATAGCAAATAGCTAGCTTCTAGAAACCGCTCTCGTGGGCATCGTATTGCGATAAGATGCAGTTATAGTGGACCTCTTCTGCAAACCCTTCAGCTGGTCCGAGCTTGAGTAGAAAACAATCCGCGCCTATGCCAGGTATGGTTATTGGATTGAGATTTTTTTGTTCCACAACCCACTCATTTAAATTATGGTACTGGCTGTAGGATATCTCAAGCACCCGTATCGAGAGCCAAGGCGCTTCATGTCTATACCCAGGTGAATACTTAGGCCAGGTCCTCACTACAACAGATAATTTAGTTTTCTGTTCCAACCATTCTGCTGCTTTTCTTGCTAGGTCGTAGTCTTTCTGGTTTTCCTCTTCCATCTGTTGGAATGCTTTGAGAAGCTGATCTCGACTGAACATTGACGGTCCTCCTGAGTATCTTCCTTCTTGAGTGTCGCTAAAACCAAGCCCGCAAAAATTAAGAGCGTGCCGGGTAACAATGCTAGTAATCCATTGCCGGCAGTCATTAACAAAAGTGCTATGCCAAAAAGCGGAAGATATTTTGACCACCATAGGGTGCTTGGGCGACCAAAATGATGCGGATACATTCTAGCTAATCTCATTGAGGCACCGATCGCGCCTAGTATGAGGCATATATATCCAGATAGCATTAAAATCAAAGCCATGATCCATCTCCCTTCGATGTACTATCATGAGATATTGTTCAATATCTGAAAAGCGTCACTGATATGTTGTTGCTTTTCTCAATTCTGGCTGTCAAAAAGCTGAAATTAAAATAGCAGACATGTGCTATTTTGTAAAGCGGGCAGTTTGGGATACGACTCGAATAAGAAACATCAGTTCCAAACGTTGCCTATTTTGAGAAATAAAAAATGGGTCTGTCCCCATTTAATTTTTTAGCCTTTTCTCTTCAATAAGGAACGAGACTATCTTGTGATTATACCCATCGACTTCTCCTCTAGAGTCGTAGCTGATAAAAGATTTTAAAATATTTGGATCAGTCGCTACTTGATGTTCAAGCCAAAACCTCATATCCTCTTTTTTCACAAAATCTTCTACAGGCAGTGCTATCCTCTTGGTTGCACTTTCACGTGTTCTAAAATATCCCTGAGTTTCTGATGAGTAATTTTCCTCCTCCTGCACTCCTGCATCATAATGGTCGACAGTTAGTTTCGTAACGAGAAATATGATTTCGCTCATATACAGCTCCTTTCAATAGACTAATAAAAAAGGAGGGCCTTATTATTCCAGCCGTCCATTGACTCTATGACACGAGCCGACACCATGTCGCGAGATCATTATACAGTTATCGAGGCCATTCGGGTAAGGGTCTATCTCTCAACGAGGCTATATCCTGCTCGGCTTTCAAGAGCTTGCTATTTGTTCTTTTCTCTAGATATCGAAAACTGATTATGAAAAGTGTACACTGGATTCCAATCGCAGACAAACTGATCATTATATAATGATGGGATGTTGTAACTAAGCTTACTGGGTCAATGAATATGACAAATAAGTTGATTACAACAACTATGCTTTGGATAATAGGATGTACGCCTCGGAAATTGCGACATGTAATTATCATAACGATCAGCCCTGCTATTACCGTCATGATGTTAATATTTGCAAAGTTCATACTTTCTCCATTCGCTCTCAAAATTCTTAGAACAAAAAGATGATAGTCTATGTGTACGATTTTGTCAATTGAGTTGGATTGCGAATCCACTATACCAAGATTGACTAATGTACAAATAAATAGTACAATGTTATTAACCTAAATTTGGAGGGCATTAACAATGGAATCAGTAGTTACTGGTCGTAAGTTTAAGCTTATACAAAAAGGTACTCGTGTTGATTTTGAGATCGTCTTTAATGCAGA
Organism: uncultured Candidatus Saccharibacteria bacterium; assembly: GCA_964534385.1. Lineage (GTDB taxonomy): Bacteria > Patescibacteriota > Minisyncoccia > 2-02-FULL-40-12 > IGHO2-01-FULL-4-A > CAYUQA01. Next base: position 3,918 of record CAZHOA010000021.1, read on the forward strand.
TGATCCTAACCAAAGAGTCAGAAAAAGTCGTAGCGGTGTAATTACCAATATCCTTCTGAGTCATCGGCTTGTGTCAGATATTAACAGCAGAGAATCAATATTTTATGAGATTAGAGTCGAGTCGAGATTAAGAGGAAACGTAACCACTTATATTCCTGCAAAGAATATCTCATCCGCTCGATTGGCTCCAGAAAAAATTATACAAGTGAGTACGTTTAAAGAATTACAAGGTTTCGTAAAAGAAGAGTTTCCAGACTATATTTGTGAAAATATTTTTGAACAAATATCCTTAGATGAGACTTGGCTCTAAACTGCTCTATTGAGTAGTTTTATTTTGACCGGGTAAGGGGGGCTAAATTTTTGTTGTCGCAAACATTTCTTTAAGTTTTCTTCGACCTCCACCACTTTTCCAATATAATTCTCTTCTTCTCGCCTCTTTAGAAGTCTGAAATGCTTCAGAGAATAGTAGTTTTAAGGGCTGCCGAAACTTAGTGGCACGTACCTGTCCGGAATTATGTCTTTTGAGTCTCTCTGCTATATCATGAGTGTAGCCAACATATGTCCTATTATCTTTCAAACTGATGAGAATATAGATATAAAACATATATCGAGAGCGGGCCGCCCTTTGGGCGAGCCCCGCTCAAAAATTGGATAATTTTTGAGCGGGTAAGGGGAGTCGAACCCCTGTCTCAACCTTGGGAAGGTTATGTAATGCCGTTATACCATACCCGCTTTTTGGGAGCCTCGTCGTTTTATGAGGCGACGTGTTGCATAATTGATAGTATCCCTATTCTCCCAACAAATAGTCAAGCCAGACGCGCCAATGGGATTTGGGCCGGGCGATAGCTGGCAGGGTAGGATCGGCTGACCGTATTGGCAATTGGATCGGTAACCCCGGAGTCGGTGATGCGTCATTCTTATCATAAATAAACACAACGTGTTCGTTAGGCTTCTTGTAGTTTAATTTGAGGCGTGCTTGTAACTCACGATAGGAGGCGCTTTGCAAATAGGCTTTTTTGTGTGCGATTTCAGCACGCATTGTGTTGGCTTCGTTGAGCTGTTGAGTGATATTCTGAATTCTGTGTATACTATCTTGGAGCGCCGGTAATTTCTTGATACACGCGAAACCGGAAACGATGAGTAGGCAGACGAGGACACCTGTTGTAATTTTGGAAGAGAGAAAGTGCATAGAATAGTTGTCTGATCGTGTATTTTGTGGTACACTCACCTCACATTAGATTATGTTTGATAAAAAGACCATTCGTATCATTTCAATATCGTTGGCTGTTGTGGTTATTGCTTCAATGATCGTGTTTATGTTACTGCCGATTTTGCGATACATTTAATTTTATCCAAATGTGTCTGATTCCACAACAATGCATATCGACGGTACTGCGCTAGCCAATACATTACTGGAGCAGGTTGCTACGGATGTAGCACGACTGCCACAGCCGCCTCGACTGGCGGCTGTTTTGATTGGCGGTGATGATGTGCAAACCCAGGAGTCGCGACGGTTTCTTGCACTGAAGGGTCGCATTGCACGAAAGGTTGGTATGAATTACGACATACATGAATTTCCGGCCACACTATCTACTCGTCAGATGCGCAAAAAGATTGTCGATATTAGTAAAAATAAGCAGGTATCTGCTGTGATCATAGAGCTGCCGTTGCCGAGCCATATATCGACGCAGTATGTTTTAAATGCCATTCCTGTCCACAAAGACCCTGATGTCTTATCACAACAAGCCTAAGGTGCTTTCTTTGTCGGGCGTTCGCCTGTTGTGGCGCCATCGGTTGGCGCTGTCCAGAAGATCCTGGAGACATATCATATTTCAGTGCGCGGCAAACGTTGTGCTGTATTTGGCTATGGTATCCTGGTGGGTAAGCCCATTACGCATTGGCTTTTGGCTCAGGGCGCGACGGTGAGTGTGATAAATGAACACACAAAAGATCCGGCGTCACTATCTCGTAATGCCGAGATTATTATTGCGGGCGTTGGCAAACCGCATGTTGTCTCGGGTGATATGGTTCCGGATGGTGCTACCGTGATAGATTTTGGGTATACTAGAACAGAGCAGGGTATTGTCGGTGATGTTGATTTTGAGGCAGTTGCGCCACGAGCCGCATATATCACGCCGGTGCCGGGTGGTGTTGGTCCGATTGTTGTTGCGACAGCTTTGGCAAATGTGGTCACACTATGCAATAAGTTTGCTGAATAATGCATCATCCTCTAATCTCTAACCAATTGGCGGAGGCGGACCCTTTTGAGAGACGTCGCTGTGCGACTCGGGTCAAAAGGGTTCGCGAAGCTCGGGTTGAGTTGGTGGAGGTGAGATGGTGTACTAAAAAAAGCATTATTCACCTGTCTCTATGTGATATGAACCTTACTTTATTTAATTCTATTTTCAATTTGACAGGCAGATCGAGACTATTGGATTTGATCGGTATCTTTTCTGCGGATTATAGCGGTTATGTGCTGTTGGCTATTTTGGCTGTGATATATTGGCGTGGGCGGCATGTATATGAAAGACGCATGGTGTTAATTGCTCTGTGCAGTGCTAGTGCCTCGCGTGTTGTCGCCGAGATGATCCGCTATTTTTATCATCATCCGCGGCCGTTTGCCATTTTGCCCATTCATCCGTTGGTTCAGGGTGAGCAGAGCTACTCATTTCCATCAGGCCATGCCAGTTTCTTTTTTGGTCTATCAACGGTAGTGTCTTTGTATCATCCTCGTCTCGGTTTGCTGTTTATGATCACCTCGTTGCTCATGGGGATTGCCCGCGTTTTTGTCGGTGTCCATTGGCCGGCTGATATTCTAGCCGGTTTGGCTCTCGGCCTGATGATCGGATTAGTGACGAATATATTATTCAAAAAATTTCATATCTTTGCTTGGTTTTATCTAAAAAAATACGAGGTCGCATAGCTTGTGCTATACGCCTCGTGTAATATCGTTCTAGGCAGATCTCCATCCGCTTAGTTTACAGGAATCTGAGCTCTACGATTCTGGACGGGTCGATAGTGACCATCATGTAGTCCTCTCCGTCATGAACTTCCTCGACAGGATCAAGGAGGTCTATCTCTTCAAATGTCTCAGAGCCGAGCTGCTCAACAAGATCAGCCCGTTCTGCTTTTGTGAGGCCGATGTTTAGCATGCCATTCGGTGGCCGTAGGTTGCTGGGAATGATGATTCCCTTGACCGTGATGTTTGCGACCACAAACTTGCATTCGAACGCGGATTCAGAAAATTCCTCTACCAACGTTGACCACAATTGGCTATATATTTCCGATGGCGGATTTACCTTGAGAGCTTCGACACTCTCAATATTTCCGAGATTCTTCAATACGAAGATTGGGAGTTTTTCCCCGTTTTTAATGGCTTTTGTGGCGAGGTTTGCCACGAGCTTCTGCGGTGCGATTGTTCTTGCTGTATTGCTCACGCTTTTTCTTCTCCTGTTTTTTTTGGTCTTTATACTATTGATGAACTATGAACATTTTAAACTATCTTGTTTAAAATGTCAATATAGCTGGCTGGTGTTGGCCGATTGAGGCTAACAATGAGTGTAAAATAAAAAGCGGCTTTTGGGTTAGAATTGCCGATTAAAACGTGCCGATTATGGATTGGCGAAGTTACGGGAAAGTTTTTGAAGGGAGCGTTTGAGATTGCGCCGAGCTTGTGCTTCGTATTTGTCACGAAAGAATTCGGTTGAATAGAGTGTTGGCCGCGCCAGAAATGACCTGAGTAGTTTAGATCGTTCCACGGCAAACACATGATCGGGAACGTGGGCGTATTCTTGTCGTATCTGGCGCTCGTATTCATCGAATCTTGCTTCTGGTTGTCCGAGGATTGAAAGGTCGATATCTACCATGATCTTGGTATCAAAATCCGTAGGCACATTCTTGTGTTTTGTGGCTTGGATCAAATGCATCACCAACATACTAAAATCATGAGATAAGCGCATAGCCTGTGTGACATTTGCTGCCAGCAGGGCACTTGCTTCTTCGGTATCCATCGCGTCATGATACCACAGTGCGAGTTCTATGGCGCCGGGATGTGTGGCTAAATCTCGGACATCATCAAACTCAACGAGACAATGTTTGATATGCTGCAGCGTGTGATATACGCGTGGCGTTTTTGAATAATCGGCTACCAGATGGTCATACATCAGTTGCGCATCTCCTTGAGCCCCAAGCCCAGTCCATAAACTATGCCAACATTGTTCGAGGGTCATTGTTGCCTCCTAATGTTTTTAATGTACAAGCCTATGATCTACCAGCACAAAGGCACAATTTAAAAACAGTGTCAATAAAAACAAAAAATGTGGACGGGTCGATGTATTGATACGCTCGGGTTGGTGCCGCTGGTCGGAGTCGAACCGACATGCCGTGAGGCACACGATTTTGAGTCGTGCGTGTCTGCCAATTCCACCACAGCGGCTAAGTATACATATATAGTACACTTCTGGCAGTATATTTCAATGATTTAGAACTCATCAACATGTGCGATTGTGATTCTGTTGTTCAAACAGTACAATGTAAATGATGGCTCGAATTATTGGCATTATCAATGCGAAAGGCGGGGTTGGCAAGACCACGACATCTACGAATGTCTGCGCGTATTTGGCGCACATGGGAAAAAATGTCCTCTTGATTGATCTTGATCCGCAGGCGAATGCCAGTGCCGCTTTTGGTTTGCATATCGGTGACGAGGAATTGCACCTGTATCATGGTTTGATTGGTGACGAAAAGCCCGAGGATATCATTCGTAAGAGTTCCATGGTTGGCCTAGATATTATTCCGGCAGCGAGTGGATTAGCTGGTGCTAATGTCGAGTTGGCCTCATTCACCGATCGAGAGATTAAGTTGCGCCAATTTCTCAACCAGATTCGCACCAACTACGACTATATCGTCATTGACAGTCCGCCTTCGCTTGGTTTGTTAACGATCAATGGCCTGGCGGCTTCTGAGCGGTTGATTATCCCTGTACAGTGTGAATATTTTGCGTTGGAAGGTCTGTCGCAGTTGCTCAAGACTGTTGAATTAGTAAAAGAATCATTAAATCCCGATCTGAAGATTCTTGGCGTTGTTCTGACCATGTTTGACAAGCGCAATCGTCTGTCAAAAGACGTTGTAGCCGAAGTCCAAAAGCATTGTCCGGGGTACGTTTTTCGTTCGATTATTCCTCGAGCGGTTTCGTTGGCAGAGGCGCCGAGCTTCGGTCAGACCATTTTGCAGTTCGATCGTTATTCGAAGGCTGCCGAAGCCTATCAACAGCTTGCTGAGGAAATTGTTCAGATAGTGTAGTATAGTTAGAGTAGTTTAGGATTTAGATGTTAATTATGAAGAAACTATCTGGTCTTGGGATGGGATTGAGTTCCCTGATCCCCAAGGCACCCGCCAAAATTACACCTCAAGGCAAAGACAATATTTTTTATATTGAGGTTCACAAGTTGCAGCCTAACCGCAACCAGCCACGACGTGAATTTGACGAAGAAAGTTTGCAAGAGCTGGCATCATCTATCAAAAAGTACGGCATTTTGCAGCCGATTTTAGTTTCAAAAATCGAACACGAAACTGAGCGTGGTATCGAAGTTGAGTACGAGGTTCTAGCCGGTGAACGGCGTTTGCGCGCTGCCAAGCTGGCAGGTCTGCCGCACGTGCCGGTTATTATCAAGGACAACTTCGAGGAGGATCGTATGAAACTCGAAGTCGCTTTGATCGAAAATGTACAACGACAAAACCTCAATGCACTCGAAGAAGCCGAGGCGTACCTGCGCCTGATTCATGAGTTTGATTTGACGCAACAGGAGGTAGCTCAAAAAGTCGGTAAGAGCCGCGAAGTCATTACCAATACTCTTCGGTTGCTTGATTTGCCGCCTGATATCAAAAAGGCATTGTGTGCCGGGCAGATCGCACGTAGTCATGCGAGAGCGTTGCTGGCATTCAGGGACAATCCAAAGAAGATGCGCGATTTGTTTCATCAGGTTTTACTGGGCAATCTGGCATCAGCTGATGTTGAACGAGTCGCCAAAGAAGCCAATGCCGATAAACGAGCCGGCCGTACTACCTACAATGCCCGTTTTGATGATTTGCAGAACAATTTATCAAAAAATCTGGGTACCGCGGTGCTCATAAAGAGCGGCGGATCCGGCGGCATGATCCAGATTAAATTTTCCAACATCGAACAATTAAACAAGATCGTCAAGACGATTGTTGAGTAGGTGCGGAAACCAACCGGTGAAGCTCGGGTTGCGTTGGTGGAGATTAGTTATTGTGCTAAAGAAAAAGATATCGCTGGATAACTAGGAGTCGTCACCTTTCTTTTTGGTGTATTGTTTCTTTGGTTTTGGCGGGTTTGCTTTCCAGTATTCGAACAGCTCCATGAGCTCGGCTTCTGTCGTTGGACGTTTGTTGGTGATGAATGTGCATTCCGGATAGCGTGAGCAGGTATAGAACGGTTTGCCGCGGCCGCGTGATTTCTTTTCAATGACATCGCCGATGTGGCAATGCGGACACTTGAAGCCGATCCTTTCTAAAATTTTGGCGATACCTTTGCAATTCGGATAGTCGCTGCAGCCGAGGAAATATCCGAAACGGCCGCGTTTCACAGCCATCGGTTTGCTGCAGATCGGACAACGCTCGTCTTTTGTTTTTTCTTCGAGTGATTTGATCATTGCAGCTTCTTCGGGCAAAGGCAGTGTCACTTTGCTGCCTTCTTCGGGACAGGCCAAGAATTTGCCCATACGGCCGTACTTGATGATCATCATGTTGCTGCAATGCGGACAAGGCGTATCTGAAATTTCCTGTAGCTTTTCGACGGTTGCTTCTTTCTCTTTTAAATTTTTTTCAAACGGTGTGTAGAATTCGCGGATAACTGGTACCCACTGGATCTTACCCTCGGCGATATCATCTAACTCTTCTTCGATGTGGGATGTAAAATTAATATCAACTATCTCAGGAAAATTACTGACCAGCATGTCATTGACTTGAGTGCCGATGTCAGTCGGCTGATATTTTTTGTCTATTTTATCAACATAGCCTCGATCTTGGATGGTGGAGAGCGTTGGGGCGTATGTTGACGGGCGGCCGACGCCGTGGGCTTCGAGTGCTTTGATGAGTGTGGCATCGGTATAGCGCGCCGGTGGTTCGGTAAAATGTTGTAACGGTTCTAGTGCGATGAGATTCAGCGGTTCCTGGGGAGTGACATCCGGCAGCTTGCCTTCCATATTTTCCTCGGTGTTATCATCGTGTCCTTCGGTATAGACCTTGATGAAGCCATCGAATTTGATGACCTGGCCATTGGCGCGAAAAATAGCGACGCCATTGTCTGTTGTCTTGGCTTCAATATCGATGGTGGTCTGATCCAGGATTGCTGATTGCATTTGACTGGCGATCGTGCGTTTCCAAATCAGATCGTAGAGTTTGAATTGCCCATTGTCTAAATATTGCTTGATTGATGATGG
>CAZHOA010000022.1:0-3599 GCA_964534385.1 uncultured Candidatus Saccharibacteria bacterium
GAAAAAGAGGCGATTGATAACCTACGATACCGCGTACAACCTGATCACGACGGTACGCTCGATGGGCTCGGTATTCCAGCAAAACTACTGATTGGCGGGAATATGTTCTCTTCCTGAACGTGTCCGCCTATTCTGTAGTTTCCCAAGTTGACTATCATGATTTTTTATGTAACTATAGCGCAGTTCATAAATACTAACTGATATTATGGAGGATGGTAGCAGATGAAAAATCATGTTTTCCTTACGGCCAATATAGATCGGGCGATCGTTATGACTCAATACGATCTGCGAGGCTTTGCGCATCCGCTTGGTTTTCGAGAAAAACCCAAATCAAGCGCCAAAAGTTTATGGTGCATAACAGGCAACTTGCTGGCGTTTGCAGCTGATGCTGGTCATGGCGCGCCGACTGATCCAAATTTCATATGTTATTTTGATGATGTGTTTGAATTTGAAGCATATCTAGCAATGTGTCAAAGATTAGCTGAGCACTGTGACGAATCAGAAAAAGAAGCTATCCAGCTCATTATTCAGGACATCGTCAAACAAACTCTGGAGATGAAACTTGAGGTAACGAAGGGCACGCGCAAACCGTCGAAATATCTTGCATCATTAGACAAAAATAGCAGATGGGGCCGAGCAATACTCGCCCTCGCTGAAGCTTTCCATGTTGATTTACAAGAAATGATTGCGCAAGATGCTGCATTAGCTGGCTCATAATCACTACGTAGTCGCCCTATTTACGCATATAATAGGGCTTTTTATTTTTTAAAAAATCGCCGGAAGATAACCAAGCACGCGTACAAAAATTGACTTATTTATAATAATGTTTTATATTATACTCGGTACACTCAAAATCAATCGGAGAAAAAATCATGGAAATTATTAAAGAAAAAGTAGCGCTCGCGCAACAGATACTGAAAAGCTGTATTGGCAAAAATGGCGTCTGGGCTGATCCGACGCGGTATAAGTACCAGTGCTGGACACGAGATTTTGTTCTCGCGGCCCTACCCCTGCTCGAAGATTACTCCAAGATGCTCGAGATTGGGATTGATGCCGATATCACCTTTACGCACCTTGATAATTTACAGAAACGACAAAAACGTAACGGTAAGATACCGATTCTTTTTATCGACAACGAGAGAGCCTGGCTACGCGAAAAAATTCATAAGTCCATCAAACGTAATCGTATCGGGTTCATGCTGAATCGTTATCTTAATGGCAATCTTGAAGATCTAACACCAGGCACGAAAGATTCCGAAATTCTTTTTATCATAGGGCTATGTGAAGCTCCGACCACATTTTGGCCGGATAGAACAAATCGAAACAGTCTCTCATTGGCATTGAGATATATCGAAACACATCTCAAACAAGACGGTTTGGTACTGGGCTGTGATTGGCGAGATACTATGGAAAAAGAATTGGCATCCAAGCCGCTTCTCACCAACAACGCCTTGCTCTATCACGCCTATACGCTCTACGCAAAGTATCTTGATAGACTCGGTTGTAGCGAGGAAGCAAATCGAAATCTGGAGAAGGCCACCCTGTTGAAAGAAAAAATTAACACTTTTTTCTGGCGAGATGGGAATTATATCGATTACCCGGACAATGATCGCTTTGACCCGTTAGGTGCGGCATTGGCAGTGCTTTACGATGTCATACCCCCGGAACGCTATCCGGCAGTTTTAGCAGGTTTTCAAGACGTAAATAGTTCAACGGGCGTGACGATCAAGTGCAAACACAATCCGCTGGATGCCGCAGAAAAAGCAATCATCGAAACAACTGATGGTGTTGTCACATGGCCGTTTGTAGTTGGCTTTACGGTGCTGGCCTTACTAAAAATGGGGCAGTATGCTTTTGCTGCGTCGCAATTCCACAAATTAGCTGGGCTCGAAGGCTTCCGCGAATATTACGATCCGGCCACCGGCACAGGTTATGGCGCGCAAAAGCAGTTATGGAGCGCGGCACTATTCCTAAGAGCCCACGATGCCTTGGATACTTACAGAAAGCGTGCACAAGGCACACATCCAGTAGTTGCCCATCTTGAATAATATCACTCGCCATATCAACTGACATACTTGTGTCAGTTTTTTATTTCCACGTGAGTCCGGGCGTTTGAATTTGACATAATTAAATAAGTAATTTATAATATAATTGCGGCTTTGACATTGGATAGATCCGTGAAATAATCACAGTTAGATCATTGAAAGGAGCGCAATATGCGATTTAAAAAACTTACTCGATATACGACCTGTGTTATTTTATTATTCTGTGTGTCACTTATAGCCGATGCGCAAACAGACCAATCACAGCCTACTGCCGAGCACATCGTGTTCACGTCACTTGAAAAATTTTTTGACGACACCAACTACATGAGCTCCAGTTTCAGTCATGAAGAGCATGAGATCACACAAGAGCTCAATAATAGCAACAAGATCACCGATACAAAAGACAAGGTATGGCTGGTGATGTACATCGATCGAGCCCTGCGTCAAAAACTTATTATCAATAACGGCACGGCGACCGCGGATAGCTCATTTGAATCAAAAAAAGAACGTCTCGTTTTAAACAGCGACTTCTTCAAGCACTATTGCTATTGGCTCATCAAAGAAGAAAATAATAGCGAAGGCTCGTACTGGATCATTGGTTTTAAAAGCAAAGATCAACAAGATAGTAAATCACAAACCATCACCGAACAAGTTTTGGCACGATTATCAGGCGAGATATGGATTTCAAAACGCGACAATATGCTGAAAAGTGTCATTGCACGTCTACCAGCACCGTTTGATGTCGCACTGTCATTTCCAGGCATGTCCGGCAAAGCACACAAAATCGAATGTCGGGTTGACATGGACATGATTAATGGCCACTGTGCTATCCATAGGCTGCACTATGAATTGGTATATTCCTATCGGGCATTGTTTTATTCAAAAAAAGTCCACACGGTGACTCATGTCACCTATAGCGCGTACCAAAGATATATTGTATTACAATAACCGACACCGATCGGTTATTATTTTTCAAAAATATATACAGCATGTCACAACATGACGCAATTTCGTATTAAAAAACCACAGACATGGTATGTGGTTATGGTTTTGATCTCCGCTGACGCATGCTCAAGACGAAGCGCTGCTCCGTGACCTCGCTGACAAAATGAAACGGCTGATACTGACTGCCTAAGAAACCCGGCGCCCGGAGCATGATCATATTACCGGGCGTGGTATCCAGAAATCGTGAATTAGCCCCGCTCCGGTCATCGCATATCGCGAAGTTTGCCCTACCGCTCAGCATAAAGACGCAAATTATATTAATAAATGAAGCGCCGTCACGATGCCGTGTGATACCGGACGAATTGCGCTCGTATTTTTGGAGTACTCTGCGATTAAACTCAATCGGGATATCAGACAACGACGCCATGCCAACCTGACTCAGCTTGTACAGCAAGACATTGGTAAAATCGGAGCACAGCGCAGTACAGGCATTATGCTCCGGTGTAATATCGCATACCGACAACTGCTGGCGTACGATACCTTCGGGTCCGGTGCGTTCTGGCTGGACTACATAGTTGCATTGCTGCGCTTCAGCTGCGACCTCGAGTC
>CAZHOA010000022.1:3699-11153 GCA_964534385.1 uncultured Candidatus Saccharibacteria bacterium
CGTTCTGGCTGGACTACATAGTTGCATTGCTGCGCTTCAGCTGCGACCTCGAGTCGACGCTCGATGGGCAAAATCGGAAATGATACGCCGCCATACATAATTAATTCGTCAATTATATGTCGCAGATCAAAGTCGAGCAGTGCCATCGGCGACGGTAGTCTCTCGCGCGTAACTATAACACCAGGCGTACCATTAATCCAAACTTCCGATTTGCGGATAGTCACCGTCACCTTGAGAGCCGATGTATCTTTTAAAATCTGATCGGCAATTGCCTTGGCCAATGTTTCAGTAAGACAGAAACTGGTCTGTTCGATCACCCGACAGGCGGTCTGAGACGTTATATCTCTGATAGTACTATAGCTAACAACGTGTTCTACCATGTCCGAATCCTGATATGGACTTGGCGCCTGAACTGAGACGTCACAATTGAGCAATTGGGGTATGGCCCGCTCCTGCTCGGTAACGCCATGCTGCCCATATGCGCAGATATCATTAACAAATATTGTATACATTGAACCTACCTTTGTATCTTGTACCAAAGATTCCTCAAGGCGCTCATCTGTGTTTGCAACAGATCAATTTCATCTTTCAAAAAATCGGCCCGCAAACACACCGCAGACACCGCGCCACCTTTGTACTGTATGAAAACCAGATTTTTTAAATGCTCATTGCCCGAAAGATCCGGCGGTATTAGATAGAGCGTTTTCGATCCGTGAATAATAAACTGCCACGGCTTCATGCGCGTACGAATATCACTATTAACGGTACACGCGGTAAAAAACGCATTCAGCTGCATATCCAAGATACGGTGCGAGTCTCGTTGCATCGCATTCGCCTCTTCATCTTCAGGAATACAGTTGACACTCGCGAATACATACGTCATGGCTATTTCTTGACATAGCTGCTCAAACTCCGCCATAGTTCGCGGCGGTTCAACATGGTCTATCATCATTTTGTCCTTTCAAAGTACATGATTCATTCATGGTATCTTTTTACTATACCTTTCACACTAAGTCAATATCTACGAGACGACGTGTTTCTATTAGACAGAATCCCTTAATCATGATACCATCTTTGCCTATGGATCAGGACCACAAACAACAACTCATCAGCTACATTACTGCGGCTCGGGAATCGGGAATGACTCATGAAGATGTTGTGAATGCACTTCAACAACATGGCTGGAGTACCGCTGACATTGTAGCCGCCTTAGTGCCGTCTTCAAAACCTGAAAATTCAGAAAAATCAAAAACATACGCAATACAAGCAGCAAACGTCTCCAAATCATTCGGCACAATCAAGGCTCTGGATAACGTGAGTATAGCCGTAGAAAAAGGCGCCGTCCTCGGGCTCTTGGGACCAAATGGCGCCGGCAAAACAACGCTAGTTCGAATTCTCGCCACACTCCTCCGGCCGGATAATGGTACGATCACAGTGGCAAATTACGATGTCGTGCGCGACAAAGAAAGCGTAAAATCTGTCATTGGGCTTACCGGCCAGTACGCTGCCATTGATGAGCGCCTGACCGGGTATGAAAACCTCGTCATGATCGGCCGGCTCTATCATTTGAATAATCAAATAGCATCCGAACGCGCCACTGAATTATTGGCGCAGTTTAGTTTGACCGAAGCTGCTAACCGAATCGCGCGCACCTATTCAGGCGGCATGCGCCGACGACTTGACATCGCGGCGAGCTTAGTCAATAAACCGCTCATTCTTTTTCTGGACGAACCGACGACCGGCCTCGATCCTCAAAGCCGCATAGTACTATGGGATATTATTAAACAGCTCGTAGCTTCGGGCACCACAGTACTATTGACGACTCAGTACCTGGAAGAAGCTGATCACCTTGCTGATACTATTGTTGTGATAGACCACGGCACCATCATCGCCCGCGGTACAGCACAGGAATTAAAATCACAGCTTGGCGGCGATGTAGTGGAGATTCACCTTGATAAGCCGTCCGATCTTGCCCAAGCTCAACGCATGTTACGCCAACTCACCAATCAGCAGTTAAAAACCGACGCCGATCTTGGCACCGTTGCCCTACCGGCTGAGCATGGCGCTCACGATCTTGTTGAAGTTGTCCGTCTATTAGATCAAGCGCGCATCCCTATAGCAGATATTGCACTACGACGACCGACATTGGACGATGTCTTTTTGAAATTAACAGGTCATAACACACAGTAACATGCCAATTATACAAAAAATTACTTGGGCTTTCTCGGATATTGTTATTCTGACACAACGCAATCTGCGCCATATTATGCGTTTACCGCAACTGATCGTTTTTTCTACTATCCAGCCGATCATGTTTATGCTGTTATTCACCTATGTCTTCGGCGGCGCTATTAAACTTAATTTCCAAAACTATATCACCTATCTCCTGCCCGGTATCATCGTACAAACCGTATTATTCGGCTCGATGCAAACCGGCATCAGTCTCGCTGATGATATGTCAAAAGGCATCGTCGACCGGTTCCGTTCATTGCCCATTCATTCGTCGGCAATCCTGTCCGCTCGTACCATCACCGACATTGTGCGCAACTTATTTGTCGTGATTTTAATGATAACCGTCGGTTTCATTATCGGCTTTAGGATCGAACACGGATTACTTCATTTCTTACTTGGCATTCTCGTAACCCTCCTGTTCGGCTTCGCCTTTTCCTGGATCGCGGCAACGATCGGTCTAGTCGTCAAAAATGTCGAAGCGGCTCAAGTGTCCGGATTCATTTGGATATTCCCACTGATCTTCGCCAGTTCTATCTTTGTGCCCGTCGATACCATGCCAGCCTGGCTGCAAGTATTTGCCAAACATACTCCGGTCACAATATCCGTCAATACAGTCCGGGCACTGTTTCTAGGCCAACCGTATGTCCACTCTCTGTGGTACACCATTCTATGGACGATAGCCATTCTCGCAGTCTTTGTACCGCTCGCTATTACACGCTACAAAAAGAGTTATTGAGAGCCCAGACGGGGGGGTCTAAAACTACTGTGGACGAGCATTGTATATTGTCGCGGATATTTTCTGAATCGCTTGTTTCAGTGATTCGACGGAATGGCCTTTGGTCATGATACATATGAAATAAGGATTTGAGGGGACGTAGGCAATGCCGCAATCATGAAGCTCAACCAGATCGATTGTCTTACCATCGTGACTACTAACATTCTCGCCGTACTTATGGGCAATGACGACCGTTCCGGGAATCTGAGCAACGAGTCCATCTTTAAAGTCAGTCTTGCTTAATAATGAAAGAGCTTTCTCGGACATCAGTCTGCTAAGGTATGTGGCATTGTACAGGACCCTAAAAAAGGAAGCATAACTTTTAGCGGAAATAGTATAGGCACGACCAACACCGCTGGGGTTTGCCAGGCCCAAATCGACAAATGTCTGGTATATGAGATCCTGATTGAGTTGTTGAGTGAGCGCGAACGTAGCGCCATTGTCAGACGATATGATCATGGCATTGATAAGATCTCCCAGCGAATATACGGCATTGGGTTTGAGCGTTGTCGGTTCACTGAAAGCCACCCCATTCACCGCATCATATGCTTGTTTAGAGAATAAAATACGGCGTGACAGTAATGCCGGATCACTTTCGGCCTGCTTTAAGAGCGTTATCATGACGACGACCTTGAGCAGGCTGGCTGGCGTATATTGCTCAGTCTCGTTAATACCAATCCATTGCCCTTTTGTAAGGTTCCTGTAATAAATAGAGATCGATTGGACGTTTGGATCTTTCTTTAACGTATCAATATCCCGGTGCATCTTTGACAATAGGTCGCTGTAGGCAGGAAGATTATTGCTATTGGACCCATCATAGAAAAACAGCGGGTTGATAAAAGAATACTGTTGGCTATTTTCTCGTACGGGATAGAAACTAATACTGTGATTATGGGTACGATTAAAAATGTAGAACCCGAGACAACCCACAATAATCCCTAACACGAAAACGATCAAAAACCTTGACATATATCTATATGAAGGTATGATTGTGATAGTTTTTTTAAACATAACTACACATTCAAAAGGAGAAGCTCGTGTCTTTGGATATACCCTCTCTATCATTGGAAGGCCTGCTCGTTGAAGCTATGCGGCATAGTCCATCTGTTACCCTCAAAGAGAAGGTCAGTGTCAGCCTCTACACACAAGGTCCGTCGTGCAGAGGTGATTGCGGTTTCTGTGGATGGAATCGCAACTTCGTGCCGCAATTGTATGAGCATCGACTACTAACTAAAGCCGTCCTGCAAGAAAAAATCGCATATGCAGCGCAACAAAACGCTACCCTCGAGCTCATGGACAATGCAATTGCGGTTAATAACGTATCACATGCTACATATGTGTACACGATGACTAATCTGCCGCGACAGGTACAGTACGGCATCAATCCTGGTATCTGCATGAATAAATCCTGGCTAGCAGATTTTCATAAAGCTGGCGCGCTATTTTACGGCAATAATCTGGAAACATCGCCGCGTCTTTTTAAGGATATTGTAACAACTCACACCCAAAAACAAAAGCGCGTTTCATTGGAACACGCCCGCGATGTCGGATTCAAAATACATTCGGGGTTTATTCTTGGCATTCCCGGTGAGACTAATGCCGACTACGCGGAAATGCTCAGCCTCATCGAACAGCTAAAACCCGACGCTCTGAATCTCAATTTCTTCTTCCCTATCAAAGGCCTACCGCTCGCCGAACATCTGACCATATCCGCACCGGAGCACATGCTGCGACTCATATGCATGTTCCGCATTACGTTTCCGAACATCACGCTCTATCTCGGTGCCGGCCGTAGTGTCTGGCTTCAGCATCTTGACAAGACCGCTTTGAGTATCGTGGACGGCTTCTATTCTGAACGGCATTTTCTGAATCATGCGAACCTGATCACAACTATCGGTTCGAAAATACAATAAGAGCACAGAGCTCTTTTTTGTTTCTGGCGAATTAATGGCGACATAATGTACAAAATTAAAACCCACGATGTACGTGGGTTGGGTTGGTGGTCATTTGCTGGCATTATATTTATTCATTTCCCAGCCGAACCACATAAGGCAAAGCCCAATAATCATGGCGAAGATTCCCTTGGGCCACATGCCAGGTATCGGCATGAGGGATATGCCCCACCCTGTCATGGCCATTCCTATAATTATGGCAAAAACGATGAAACCAATCTTAGCACAATTCATACTATTCGCCCCTCCTATTTATGATTTTAATTGGCGAGCACTACTAATGTGGCCACCACCTGAGATAGTCGATTGGCCCGAGTTACCATCGCTCTTCTTCTCAAGTATGACCTCACCGTTGGCTTTTGTAACTTTGAAATGACCAGAACCTTCCAACGTCGAAACCAGGACGACACCGTGTCGTAACACTACGCTGGCTTTTGTTTTGTGAGATTGCCAGTAGAAACCACATAAGGTTCCCGCTTCTTTGATCGTGGGTAAGCCCATCACTTCCTTGTCCCACGTCACAGTTACTGGCTCAAGCTCTGAACCATCTGGAGCTTGTTGTATAACCGAAATCATAATGTTATTCATTTTATCCTCCAAATTGAGATGTAAAAGATACATAAATTATATATTATTTCGTATCATATGTCAAATATTGACATAATGTAATATAGGCTATATAATACTTAGGCTATTTAAAAACTCAAAACGAAGGAGATTCACAGATGACCTCTACTGCTAGTAGATTTATTGCGACGCTAGAATTGCCGGGCGGCAAGAAGCTGCAATTCCTGATTATCTTTGACACAACCGGCAGTATGTTCTCGTGCCTTTTGCGGGTACGTCGATACATCGCCGAACTATGTCAAAAATTATTCGGCAAATTGGGTAATGTCCAAATTGCCGTTATGGCAGTTGGTGACTATTACGATCGAGGGACGACCTACATCACCCTCGGAACGCCGCTCACAACCAATAGTGAGACGGTAACAAAGTTCGTCACAAACGTGAGCGCGACCAATGGCGGTGACCATGCGGAAGCTTACGAGCTGGCGCTCTTTGAAGGTCTTCAGCTTGATTGGGACAATAATCCTGATACGATCAAGCTTGTCCTGTTGGTGGCTGATGACGTACCCCACCGCAAAGGTGAGATGAACTGCGGAGTGCGCGTCGAGCACGACTGGCGGGAAGTTACTCAGCAGTACAGACAGAAGGGCATTCGCATAGCCTCAGCACAATGTCTTGGTAATGGCTACGCCACTGATTTTTATCAGACTATGCCGCGCATTACTGACGGCTACTATTTGCAGCTTGGTCAGTTCGATGAGCTGGAAAATATCATCCTCGGCCTGTGCTACAGACAAGAGAGCCAGGAGAAATTTGAACAGTTCACGAGATTCATCGAAGCGGAACAACATCTCAGCCGTGCCGCATATGTTAACTTCAGCGCAATCGGCAGTGGCAGAACTGGTTTCTCAGAAGCAACAGCACGTCGTTTCCACGAACGATCGGACGGCCTAATTCCCGTTCCACCCGGTCGGTTTCAGATTATACCGGTCACCAATGTCTGCGGTGTCAAAGACTTCGTACAAGACCATGGTTTCGTCTTTGTCCGCGGTGCCGTCTTTTATGAGCTCACCATGACTGAGCTGATCCAAGCCAAGAAAAAAGTTGTTATTATGGATCGCCTGACCGGTGATATGTTTACAGGCGATGCCGCTCGGCAGCTGATCGGTGCCGCGCCGGGCGTTAAGCTCAGCATCAATCCCAAGAAATTTGACACCGAATTTAAGACGCGCTATCGGGTCTTCGTTCAGTCGACATCGAACAACCGTAAAATGGACCCGGGCACTGATGTGCTATTCATGCCAAATTATAGTGAGGAAAATTGGCATAGCTAAGCCAAGAATACCTAAGGCATAGCTACGATGCATCAACTCAGCCAGCGCACAAGCTGGCTTTTTTATTGCACCGTGTCCTGCCAGCAAATTTTGCTCTCGAGCGATGGTCAACGAATTGTTCGCAAAATAAAAAGCTACGCATTGCGTAGCACTATGTATGACCCCACCCTCAACCGGGGAAAACCTGACCTACCTGTTCCATGACGAGTTCAAGTATCTCAAATACATCAGGGACAGCTTCCACTAGTACCTCAACCGCTTGACCAAGCGCACCATGGATATCGAGGAGCATCTCTATACTAAACTGATGCTCGCATTTTTCAATAAAAGTGTTAGGCCATTCGCTCAGAACCACGTCCAGCTCCAGCAACTTCCCACTAAGTACACTGCTGACTGTATGGCAATGTGGTTTCTTCTGTACACCAAGATGAGGAACCCACGGTGGAATACCACTCACTGCCAAATATGGCATACCAACACCATTTGGATTAGCTCGCCATTCTAGCTGCCAGGTATCAAATTGCTTGACCAGTAATGATTCCTGTCTAAAGCCAACCTTGATACCGTTACAGATATTCGCAAGCATTGGTTCAA
>CAZHOA010000023.1:0-11126 GCA_964534385.1 uncultured Candidatus Saccharibacteria bacterium
ATCGAAAAGCTCTGCTCTTTGCAGACCTTCCGAGTGGGGCTTTTCATTTTTTATGATCTCCGTAGACGGGGATTTTGTTTTTGATACAATAGACATATGGCTAAGAAGGAACTCAAAGGCAAAGAATCCAAGGATTCAAAAATCGAATGGGGGTTGTCGCAGGAGACTAAGAATGGTATCTGGGGCGTTTCATCGTTTGGCGTGGCGATTGTAGCGACACTGGCTTTACTGCACCGGGCGGGTTCGGCCGGTGAATTTTTTGCCCGGATTGCCGGCTCATTGGTCGGTTGGGGTATTTTTTTGATTCCGCTGAGCTTCGCGATACTTGGTTTGGCATTCCTGAAGTCGATCTCCCGTAAAATATATTTTAGTGCCATTCTCGGCACGCTGCTTTTTGTCCTGAGTTTTCTGGGCATTTTCTATATTAGCGCCCGCGGTGTTTTTGATGTTGCTTTGATGCGCGGTGGTTATCTTGGGTTGGTCCTGGGCTATGTTCTGTTGCGATTTGTGGGACTGATAGCTTCTTTTGTCATTCTCCTGGTTCTCTTGGCCGTCTCTATTTTAACGGCCCTCAACATCTCACCGCATTTATTATGGCGCAGGCCTGAGTCGGATGCTGATGAGCCGGAAGTGAAACCGGTGCTCAAAGACAACGTCGTGATCAAGCGCGGTGCTGAGGTGATTAAAACAGAAGAACCATTGCCATTGCCCAACAACCTCAAGCCAGAACCACGATTTGTCGCCAAGGTGTTACCCAAAGACGAAGAGCGCGAGTTTGTCATCAAAGCATCGAAGTCCGGCGAATGGACATTGCCGCCGATTGATATTTTACAATCGGACAAAGAGAAACCGCGGTCCGGCGATATCAACGCCAACGTTTCGGTTATCAAGCGCACGCTTGCTAACTTTAATATTGATGTCGAGATGGGTGAGGTCTCGATTGGTCCGACCGTGACTCAGTACACGCTCCGGCCGGCTGTCGGTGTGAAATTATCAAAGATTGTCGGTCTACAGAATGACTTGTCGCTGGCCTTGGCGGCACATCCGCTGCGCGTTGAGGCGCCGATTCCCGGCAAGGCTCTGGTTGGCATTGAGGTGCCTAACAAAAAGTCAGCCATTGTCGGCTTGCGAGATTTATTCGAATCAGAAGATTATGTCGAGAGCAAGCAATTTTTGCCGTTGGCGATTGGTCGCGATGTTGCCGGTTTTCCGGTGGTTACTGCGCTTGAGAAAATGCCCCATCTCCTGATCGCCGGGGCGACAGGTACCGGCAAGTCCGTAGTCCTCAATGTGATTTTGTCGTCGCTCTTGTATCGTCATTCGCCTGATATGTTGAAGTTGATTCTGGTTGATCCGAAGCGTGTTGAGTTATCGCTGTACAATGGCATACCGCACTTGATTACGCCTGTTATCGTGGATACGAAGAAAGTGGTCAATGCTTTGAAGTGGTCCGTCCATGAGATGGAAAAACGTTACGAGAAGCTGTCGAATGTTGGTTCGCGCGACATCATGTCATACAACACAAAACAAATTGCTGCCCATCAGGAGTTGATGCCGTTCATTGTGATCGTGATCGATGAACTGGCTGATTTGATGGCTTCGCATGGGCGTGATGTTGAAGCCGCGATCGTGCGTTTGGCTCAGATGGCCCGGGCTGTCGGTATTCATTTGATTGTGTCAACACAACGACCGTCAGTCGAAGTCATTACCGGACTGATCAAAGCCAATATTACATCCCGCATTGCATTGCAGGTTGCTTCACAGATTGATTCACGGACCATCCTGGATGCTTCCGGTGCTGAGAAATTACTTGGTCATGGTGATATGCTGTATCAGTCTGGTGATAGCGGCGCCCGAATGCGTCGTGTGCAGGGTGCGCTGGTGACCGAAAAAGAAGTCAAAGATATCGTCGACTTTGTCCGTCAGCAAGGTGAGCAGCGGGATATCGTTGCTGCTGAAAAAGGCGACTCGGTGCCGCTCATGAAGATTGATGAAGTCGTCGCCGGATCGGCTTCCGCTTCGGGCGATGATATGGGCGATGCCTTGTTTGATGAGGCAAAAGAAGTTGTCGTGCAGGCCGGGAAAGCGTCAGCTTCGTTGTTACAGCGGCGTTTGCGTGTTGGCTATGCCCGAGCCGCGCGACTGCTGGATCTCTTGGAAGAGCAGGGTATTATCGGGCCCGGTGAAGGTGCCAAGCCTCGCGAAGTGTATATTGGTCGCACTTATGATGATGGCGGTATGGCCGAAGTTGCTTCCACTGGGCTTGATGCACGACTTGATGACAAGATTGCCATGGAAGAATAGGGTGAGCGTCTCAGAGCTATATTGCACAATAGTATAAAGACAACCACAAGGTTGTCTTTATTATGTCGCTATACTACGATCATAGTACTATGGTTATTAAAAAGGAAAAAGAAAAAACGAAAGAAGAAAAAAGCAAAACGCCTGTTTCTCAAGTCGGTGCGAAGAGTATTGAACTTGCCGTCAAGGAGCTTCAACAAAAGTACGGGGATGGAACAATCATGAAACTTGGCGATGCCCGCAAGGTTGATGTTGACGTCATCCCAACCGGTTCAATATCGCTTGATTTGGCACTGGGTGTCGGCGGTATTCCCCGCGGTCGTATTGTCGAAGTCTATGGACCAGAGAGTTCCGGTAAAACGACGTTGGCATTGCATCTTGTTGCTGAAGTCCAGAAAGCCGGTGGCGTTGCGGCTTATGTGGATGCGGAACATGCGCTCGATCCTGATTATGCCAAACGCGTCGGTGTGAATACGGCTGAGTTACTCATTTCACAACCCGACAATGGCGAGCAGGCGCTCGAGATCGTCGAAACATTAGTGCGCTCCGGCGGTATACACTTGGTCGTTATCGATTCGGTAGCGGCATTGACACCGAGAGCTGAGATCGAAGGCGAGATGGATCAGCAGCACATGGGTTTGCAGGCGCGTTTAATGTCGCACGCGCTGCGCAAGCTGACTGGCGTTGTGTCAAAAACCAATACTGCCGTTCTTTTTATCAATCAAATACGCCAAAAGATCGGTGTGATGTTTGGCAATCCCGAAACAACAACCGGCGGTTTGGCATTAAAATTCTATTCTTCAGTGCGCATCGAAATCCGACGTGCGGCTCAGATACAATCCGGCGAAAAGATTATCGGCAATCGTACCAAGGCCAAGGTAGTCAAAAACAAAGTTGCCGCACCATTTCGTACCGCCGAGTTTGATATTATGTATAACGAAGGCATATCTCGTCTTGCCGATATTATTAACACCGGAGCGACGTTGGGTGTCGTGGCAAAATCGGGGAGCTGGTACAACTATGGCACAACCAAACTCGGCCAGGGCATCGAGGGTGCCCGGCAGTTTTTGAAAGAACATCTTGATATTGAGCAGGCGATTGTGTCCGAGATTCAAAAGAAGGCGTCAGCTGATTCGCTCGAAGCAGCGACGGCGTAAACATCGCAAACTTAAAACCCCGGCCATGTAATGTGCTCGGGGTTTTATTTTCTACCACGGTCTATCTACTTCCGATGAGTCTGATTGCGTGTATATGGCATGAGCGCCATAAAGCGAGCGAGCTTGATGGCATGTGTGACACGGCGTTGATGCTTTTGGCAGAGTCCAGTACGGGAGGCAGATGATATCTTGAATGTACCTGAAACAAACTTACGTAAAGCGTCAGTCTGTTTGTAGTCGATCGTATTCATTTTTCCCTGACAAAACGAGCAGTTGTGCATAAGTTTATTTTAAAATGGAATGTCTTTTAAGTCAATCTCAACTTCATTGGGCATATCATTGCTGGCAAGTATGGGATTGGATACCGGTGAGTCTTCGTTGATCACCGGAATGTCTTCTTCGGGTGACGACGAATGTGCCTTTTGGCTCATGGGCTTTGGTGCTGACCACGCCGGCTTCGCGGCATTCGCAGTCGGTGCATGCGCAGCGGTACCGGTACCGCCGGCGGTAAACCCGGCGCCAGTAGCGCGAGGGCCGAGCTGTAAGCCTTCGGCAACAACCTCGGTGGCATAGCGCTTGACCCCGTCATTGCCTTGCCAGGAACGTGTTTGTAATCTGCCTTCGAAATGCACGAGTTGGCCTTTCTGCATATACTTTTGTGCGATCTCGGCGAGCTTGCCCCAGACGACGACGGTATGGAACTCCGTCTGTTCTTGCTTGTTGCCGGCCTGGTCATTCCATGTACGATTCGTGGCAATGCGGACTGTTGCTACAAGCTGACCGCTAGGTGTATTGCGCGTTTCGGGATCGGCTGCCAAGCGGCCAATGAGGAGAACTTTGTTCAGATTCATATGTAAAAAGTATACTGAAGTTATTTTTTAATATCAATATTTTCCAAAACATTCTCCAACTCTTGTTCCATTTGCTGTTGTGTCGCTTGTTGCTCTGCCTTCGGTGCGTGTGTCTTGGCGGGCGATCGCATGGCAACGTCTTCAATGCGCGGGGCTCTCTGTGATTCCTGGATATTCTTGTTGATAATCATATATCGTACTATGTTGTTGTCCAATTTGATATGCGCGTTTATCTTTTCGAGCTTATCCGGAGTGAGGGTAAAATAGAAAGTACCGAAGTAGGCATAATGCAGATGTTTGATGGGATATGAGAGGTGGGTCTTCTCGGGTTTCTGCGCGCTGACAACATACCCGCCGTATTGCGAGATAAGCTGCTCAAGCTCTTGAGTGTTCTTTGCGATCATAGCCTCTTCGAGATTGGGATTGAGGTGGTAGGCTAATTCGTATGTTTTCTGGTCATTGCTGTCGTTTGTATTCGTAGGTTGCATTGACTGCAGTCTAACAAATATACATCTAAACGTCAAACCAAACCCAAAATCTCTAACCGACCGGCGTAGGCGAACCCTTTTGAGAGACGTCGCTGTGCGACGCGGGTCAAAAGGGTTCGCGAAGCTCGGGTTGAGTTGGTGGAGATGAGGTGATGTGTTTAGCGGAAAGGCATTATTCACCAAGCTCGTCATGGGGATGCGCATTCACAAAGCTGATTTTGACTTTGGTATATTAATATGCTATAAATAGGGCAGTAGATTTTAATATACCTATAATAACAAGGGGTACTGTGCTATGGCAGTTAATAGACGCCTGTTTAGCACGTGGGCGCAGCTGCTGATATTGTGCTCAGCTTTCGATGCCCTCTTTACAATAGTGGCGTTGCAGCTACATTGTTGCGAAGAGTCTAATCCTGTCATGTGGTATTGTATTACGCATTTCGGATTGGCAATTTTCGTGATGCTGAAGCTGGCGCCGACAGTGATGGCAGCATGGCTATTCGAGAGATACATGTCGGGATGGCTATGCAAAATCCTGTACTATGTTTTCTATAGTATGTACGCCATTACCTATGCTTTTGTCCTGATGAGCATAGGGCTCTTATTACAAAGTTAAACTTCGTAGCGATACGAAGTATTTAATTCCTCATTCACGGCTCTATTTTTTAAATAATGAATATTCGCAATATTGCAATTATCGCTCACGTCGACCACGGCAAGACAACGCTCGTGGATTTTTTGTTGAAGCAATCCAACACGTTTCACAGTAAAGCCGAAGAACTGACGCAGGATTTAATCATGGATTCGAATACGTTGGAGCGCGAACGCGGTATTACGATTTTAGCCAAAAATACCGCTGTGCAGTACCAGGATACAAAGATCAACATTATCGATACGCCCGGCCATGCTGATTTCGGCGGTGAGGTTGAGCGGACGCTTACGATGGCCGACGGTGCTTTATTGCTCGTTGATGCTCAGGAAGGACCGATGCCGCAGACAAAATTTGTTTTAAAAAAAGCGCTTGAACTCGGTTTAAAAATTATTGTCGTTATTAATAAAATAGACAAACCGGGCAGTAACATCGATCGCACTATTGATGAATTAAATAATCTGTTTTTAACGTTGGCCCAGCACGAAGATCAGTTGGAATTTCCTGTGATTTACGCGATTGGTCGCGAAGGTAAAGCCTGGGATCACCGACCGTCTGCTGACGAACTGACAGCTGCCACACTGGAACCGTTATTCAAAACTATTATTGACACCATTCCAGCGCCGCAGGCTGAAATACAGCAGCCGTTACAGATGCTTGTCGCAAATCTTGACTGGGATAGTTTTCAGGGTAAGTACGCGATCGGCCGCATCGTGCGAGGTACTATAAAAGCAAATACGAATGCCATCATGATCGATCCTGCGAACAATCGCCAATCAGCCAGGATCGACAAGATATTCACCTATCAGGGTTTGAAGCGTGTTGAAGCTGCCGAAGCGCAGGCGGGTGACATTGCTGCGATTACCGGTATACCCAATGCAATGATAGGCGCCACTATTGCCGATGCGGCGCAGCCTGAAGCGTTGCCATCCATCAAAGTCGAAGAGCCGACACTGCGCATCAAAATCGGCCCAAACACATCGCCGTTTATGGGGCAGGATGGTACCTTTTTGACATCGCGCCAGATCGGTGAGCGTTTACAGCGCGAGTTGGAGACAAATGTCAGCTTGCGTTTACAGGATTTCGGCAATGGCCAGTTTTTGGTTTCCGGTCGTGGTGAATTGCACTTGTCGGTATTGATCGAAACATTGCGTCGCGAGGGATTTGAGCTGGAAGTCGCTCAGCCGGAAGTTATTATGAAAGAAGCGGCCGGTCAGATGACCGAACCGGTAGAAGAAGTCACTATTGACGTGCCTGAGGAATATGTCGGCGTCATTACGACTGAATTTGGCAAGCGTCGCGCCAATCTGATTGATCTCATCAACCATAACAATGGCTACAATCGTCTGATATACAAAATCAGTACTCGTAATTTTTTAGGATTGCGGAATCAGCTCATGACCCAAACGCGGGGTACTGCCGTGATCAATAGCTTTTTTATCGGTTACGAGCCAGTCGTCGATATGCCGCCCCAGGTTCGCAATGGAGTTTTAATTGCTTCCGAAACAGGCAAAGCGGTTGCCTTTGGTCTTGATGTTGCTCAAGGTCGCGGTGCCGTTTTTATCAGCCCACAAACACAGGTATATGAAGGCATGATCGTAGGCCTCAATAGTCGCAAAGAAGATATGGAAATAAATGTGTGCAAAGAAAAGCAACTGACTAATATGCGTTCCAAGGGTGCCGATGAAGCCATTATCTTGACACCGCCGCTCGTATTGACACTCGAACAGTCTCTTGATTTTATCGAGGGTGATGAGCTGCTCGAAGTCACGCCGAAAGCATTACGTCTGCGCAAAAGATATTTAAAAAAAGTTGAGCGAGAGAAAAATAGAAGGGAGAAATAGAACACATGGTCGATATAGATGTCCCGTTCGCGTCGGACGACGAAGCACCGACTGCCGAACAGATAGAACGCTTGTGTAGGTTGCTGAGCTCAGGAGATATCAGCCGTGGACGGCTGGAGATTTTTTTGAATAGCATCTCATCTTCGTCAGCTCGGCACGCGAATCCGCTTGATGTGCTGTATAAGAGGATAAGCGCGCAGTCAATCTTGGGTGACGATATTATATTTCCCGAGGATGTGATGCGGGCGCGAGGTTTGCAGTATTCCGAGGAACAGTGTTCTATGCTGCTGGATACCTTGCCCTCTGAATATATCCTACAATGGTGCAAAAAGAATAATTATGCCTTGGTGCCGGGACCGCCACAGCCGATGAATCTGATGCAAGTACGTGATTTAAAAAGGGATCTATTTGTCGGGAATTGGGATTCGGATTACGTTGGGGAATTCGCATATAACGAGTTCGTGGACTGCTGTTGGTTGGCGATGCGCAAAGATATTGTACCTGACTCGACCAATTTAACTTGGCGACAGCAGCAAGACCTTTTATATGCTTTTGAAACCGTGCCTACTGTCGTTCAGCTTGTGTGGTTTACGACAACGTATTCTCAAGTGCACTCACAGTATTATGGACTATTGAAATATACCGCTGCTAGAACTAAGTCTACGGCAGGATCCGCTTCACATGAATACATTGAGGCGGTTACCTCGAGTATATTTGTGGGTCGGCGCGTGTTGCTCGAGACCGCACAACGTAACCAGCGATATACCCATGTCGGTCTTGCTTCGATGCTCGACCTCGATTATATGATGACAGGACATCCCAGATAATGGGATTTTATATTTTTCCGACCAGGTCAAGACCGGGTTTTAATGTCTCTTTGCCCGGTTCCCAGCTGGCTGGACAGACCTGGCCCTTGTGTTCCGATACAAAAATAGCGGCTTGGAGTTTACGCATAGTCTCTTTGGTACTGCGACCAATGCTGGTGTCGTGGATCTCGATAGTTTTGAGAATGCCATCGGGATTGATAATGAAACTACCGCGGAGTGAACGGCCGCGATCATCGCCATCTTCGATGTATGTGCCAAAGGCACGCGACACTACACCGCCCATGTCGGCGAGCATAGGAAACTCTACCTGTTTGATGGCCGAGGATTGGTCGTGCCATGCCTTGTGCGTATGAACGCTGTCCGTACTAATGCTAAGTACCTCGGTGTTGAGCTCTTTGAAATCGTGGTAGTGCTGTGCTGCTTCTTCGAGTTCCGTTGGACAGATGAATGTAAAATCGCCCGGATAAAAAATCAAGATGAGCCATTTGCCTCGGTAATCCGAGAGCTTTATTTTTTTAATGGTGTCTTGGTGGTAGACTTCGACTTCAAAATCGGGGATCGGATGGTTGATAGTAATCATAGTTTGATTATGGAGCTTTTTGATTTCGAATTCAAGCTGGGCATTATTCACTGACCTTTTCGCATGTTTTTGACTGATTGCTTTTTATAATGTATAATAGAGGCATGGGTTTTATTGTAATTTGAAATAATACAAAGGAGATAAACCGATGCGAAAAGCGTTTAACGTGTTTCTAAGTTTTGTAGCCATTGTTGTATCGACTATGCCGGCGATGGCTCAAGAACAGAAACATGAGCAGAGGCACAAAAAATCACTGAAATATATTAATTTCAGCTTAGGCGATGAGTGGCTCACTGTTGAGAACGTGTCGCTGCAATTTCACAAAGGCGTGGCTATCGAGGACGCACGTGAGATTGTGTATTTTATAACCGACGACCAGCTATGGCGTCCGGATCGTGATACGTTCGTGCGTATTATTACGATCATGCGGTATGCCATGGATGGCAGCTCAGTCAGGGCATTTGTCCAGGTTGTAAAATACCAGGGCTATGTTCGGACGCTGTACACCATCGGCGCCGATGCAGTTATGGTCGGTCGCGACAAGACGACCATCAGGGTCCGGTCATTCAATTTCGTTGAGCGTGGCATGGTCGAAACACTCACGGAACTCGTGTGGGATCCGAGTATTCACGACCTGCACGACGATGTAAGTAACTACTAGCTCAACCAACAACAAAAAATTCTCCGATGTGAGAATTTTTATTTTTGTACCGGTGGAAGGAATCGGACCTTCTTCTCCGCTTTATGAGGGCGGTGCTTCAACCATTAAGCTACACCGGCATCTGGCGTGCCATTAATCTCTGAGCCTAATAATCCTGTTGCCAACCCCAATATTCTATACAATAAATGGGTACTTTTCAAGATCTTAAAATGTAGTGTGCCAAAATAGTTGTCATGTAGAAACTATACTTTTTGATAGAAATCACGTAGTATCTTATGAGCTATGTTGTAAGATGGATCCTGAGGAGGCTATATCAATGTTAACAACTGTGCAGGTGTTGGAACGGAAGGCGGTGCCAGTAGCAGGCGATGATCTCGCGTGGCTAGCGGCGTTGAAATATAAACTATGGGATGTGCCGACGTCGCGATCCTGTAATAGCCTATGGCGAGTGCTGCGACCATTGTCGGTCGATGAGTTACGTAGGCTGAGTGAGATGATACTGGGGTATCAATTACCATGCGTGATGAACAGTGATTGTTATGGGCATTTTGCGCTTGTGATATACAATCACACCGAAGTATTCTATCCGGAGCCCGAGCTCCTATTCATAATCGATGCCGATCACTTACCATCGCCGGCACCACTGCCGTATATCAAGTTTTCTGATTATGTCTGGGATGTGTTCTCGATGTTTGCCGGTTCGCTCCGCAATCGCGAACTAGCAGCGTTTTATGGGTTGGAGCAGTTGAAGGAACGCTACGCATACGAATATTGACGAGCCCTCGCGGCTCTTTTTAACTTATGCGAAAAATAATGATATAATAAAGAAGTTATATGCCCATTTTAAAAACAAAAAATGACCATTTCTTTAAGCAGTGGTCATCCGATATGGCATATATTTTAGGATTTTTTGTTGCCGACGGTTGTATGTTTAAAAATAAACGCGGTGCATGTTTTATTGAATTTGCTAATAATGATCGCAGTATTCTAGAAAAAATCAAAGAGAAAATGCATGCGCAACACATGATTAGTCAGCGCGATAGAAAAATGCCGAACCAGGCAGTTTCGTTCCGTTTACAACTTGGTAGCAAAATATTATTTGAAGATTTGCGGGCATTAGGTATGACGCCGCATAAAAGCAAGACAGTAAATTTACCCGATGTGCCCGCTGTATATTTTGCTGATTTTGTACGTGGATATTTCGACGGTGACGGCAGCGTTACTATGGGTAGCTACAGGAGAGCTACACGGCAAAACAATATTTATTCTGTGCTATTAGCTGGATTTACATCCGGTAGTCCGTTGTTGTTACACTCATTACATGACAGATTAAAAGAATTCGCAGGAATTGTTGGCGGTACACTTCATTACAATAAAGGCTACAGATTATATTTTGCTGCAAAAGATAGTTCGTGTTTATATAATTTTATGTATAATCGACCCACTGATCTGTATTTAGAGCGTAAGAAAATCGTATTTGAAAAGTACTTTAAGATGCGCTATACTCCCTGATGTAAAGGGGCCCGTGGACAAGCCTGGAGTTGTCGTCTCCCTGTCACGGAGAAGATCGAGGGTTCAAATCCCTTCGGGCCCGCCCGTAGAACGAAGTCACAAGAAGCCTCATAAAACAGGCTTTTTGCTTTGTCAATAATACTTGACATTTGTGTGTAATATATGCTATAATATGAACATAAGCTTGAGACAGGTTTCCGGACGATTCCGGAGGTAAAAAGTAACGTTGGCTTACATTCTCATCCGAATCTAGTAT
>CAZHOA010000024.1:0-10238 GCA_964534385.1 uncultured Candidatus Saccharibacteria bacterium
AATGATGCGCAGGATGGCATCTTCAAACGGCATCTGGTTGAAAATTGACAGGCCATCGGTTTGTAATTTGTGAATTGCTTTCTCAAAAATTTTTAAATTTCCCTCACGCGAACCGATACCGCCCGTTGAAATCGGTCCGCAGACCTGCATGATTGCGATTCCCGGCTTGGCATTTACTTGTCGGGCAATAATGCGCAGAGCGACCTGGGTGAGCGTCTCAAATGTCTCGGCATTTTTTACGGTGGCACAATCTTGATCCGTCCAATATTTTTCCATGCGTTACCTCGATTGTTATGTAAACATAAACTCCCACCAAAGATAGCGCATCTGTCTGCGCTTGGTCAATCGGAGGCCCTGTTTTGCCCGCAAGTGAATAAAAAAACCTCATTAAATGAGGTAGGGATAATCTTTTTGGGCTTGTTCGAGCGCTTGTTCGAATAGATCGAGTGGTTTGTAGCGGGCCAATGAAAAAGCGTGTACGTAAATATGTAACGTTTCAGCAGGTTCATCTGACACATTTTCCAAAATATGCGGGTAGTGTGGTATCTCCGTGATACTGCGCCCGGCAGGATAGAAATAATCTTTTTTAAATGATATCAAAAAAGAATCGTCGACATATTTCTCCATCGCAAAGCGTTGTTCACGAATATAGCCAGCTACGACCATGATATAGCATGAACCTTTGCTGTCGACACTGTATGGTGGTGTGCGTTGATGCGGTGTCCATAGAGATCGCATCAATGTGTAGGCATCGTTTTCGTAGATTGTCTTTATCTCCGCACCAAAAATGTCTTGGAGTTGTGATCCAAGTAAACTCATGTGTGTATGCTCCTTATTCAAAGATCTCGCTGCTCTACTATTTCATGTTTGATCTCATTGAATTCATTCTGCGCGGTTCTAAGTTGTGATCGGAGCTGTTTAATCAGAGCACTGCCACGACGGACCTTTAGGATGCCTTCTTCAATGTGAACGCGATCCTGGTGATTAAACCAATGGACTATGTGTTCCAGCTCTTCGAGCGAATCTTCAATAGTGTCTTTTATTTTTTTCATAATACGTGGTGAAAGGATTGTTAAAAACGGCTTCTTGACCTAGATGTTCTTCGATGCGAAGAAGCTCGTTGTATTTGCATGTTCGTTCGCCGCGCGACACCGAACCTGTTTTAATCTGTCCGGTGGCCCAGCCGACTGCACAATGGGCAATGGTCGTATCCTCGGTTTCGCCTGATCGGTGTGAGACTATGGCCCGATATCCTGCATTATGGGCGATGTTTACAGTTGTGAGCGTTTCTGACAGAGTACCGATTTGATTGGGCTTGATGATAATCGCATTGCAGACCTTGCGTTCAATGCCAGTTTGAAGCCGTTGCGGGTTAGTGACAAACAGATCGTCGCCGACAATCTGTGTTGTAGTGCCTAATTGTTCTGTCAGGCGGGTGAAGCCATCCCAATCATCTTCGGCAAGTCCGTCTTCGATGGAGATGATGGGATAGCTCTTGATCCATTGTTGGTAGAGCTCAATCAGCTCGGTCGAAGACAATGGTTGGGCCTGATCCCTCAGATGATAGTGTCGGTCTCTATACAATTCAGTGGCAGCGACATCAATACCAAGAGCGATATCCTTTCCGGTTCTGTAGCCGGCCTGCTCTATAGCCTCGCATATGATGTCAAAAACCGCTTCATCAGAATTCATATGCGGCGCAAAACCGCCCTCATCGCCTACCGCTACCGGCAGGCCCATCTTCTTCAGTAGTACCTTCAATGTATGAAATATCTCTGAACCATAGCGTATCGCTTCGCTGAACGAAGGCGCGCCAACAGGTATAATCATGAATTCCTGAATATCAATGCCATTCTCGGCATGTTTGCCACCATTAAAAATATTCAACATCGGCATCGGCAAGCAGACGGGTCTGGGTTTTGGCAATAGCTGGGCACAGTACTCAAAAAGAGCCTGATGATGACTTTTGGCAACAGCATGCGCAAAGGTGAGCGATATCGCTAGTATAGTATTGGCACCCAGATTGCTTTTGGTGTCTGTACCGTCAAGCTCGATCATCGTCTGATCAAGTGTTTGCTGGTCAAAATCACCACTACGGAGCACTGGCAGTATATCGTTTTTAATCTTTGCAATGGCTTTGCGTACGCCCTGGCCATGATACCGAGTATCGTTATCTCGCAATTCCTGCATCTCATGACTGCCGGTCGAAGCGCCGGAGGGCACAGCGGCGCGTCCTTGAGTTCCATCCTGCAAGACAACATCAACCTCAATAGTCGGATTACCTCGTGAATCCAGAATTTCCCGCCCGATGATATTCGAAATGACAGCCATACTGAAAATGTAATATGTTTAACCTTTTTTAGCAATAAAAAACCTGCATAAGCAGGTTGAGTGGGTTGGGTCTTAGACCTGGGGATACGATTGAAAAGCCTGGAAGTTTACTATTTCATACCCATCAGTATATTCGGTGTCTATGTATTTTATTTTATGCTTAATCCCGTGTATGACGCATCGTGTATCGCGTGCATAGGGATCGATAATACCATACAAAGCATCCTGATCATCGTGCTTCAGCGCGCGGACTAGAATTTCTTCGGGTGAATAGTAGTTCAGGACCCCGGTTTTGAGAATTAAGTTCGAATCGCTGTCATACAGGCGCAGGCTAATCCCCTTTTCTACAAACGGTATTTCCGGTGTACCGTACATGGATCGTAATTCTTCAAATGTTCTAATCCTTTCAACACCGGTAGCAGCGAAGCGTTGAAAGGTATGGTAGTCGTTATTTTTTACTGCCTGACGTAATTGTGTTCCCCAAGAGCGAGGTGTGTATTCTTTGCCCTCATGTCCAAAGACCGATTTCTGATCCAGTATATGATGATGCGGAAATTGTTTATGAACATCCGGATTTCCAGATGCGATGGCGATGACGTCTTCATGCCAAGGCATTTGAGCGAAATGTAGTTTGTATAGACTGGTTTGACCGTTGCCAATTTCTGGATAGTATGGCGTGAAGATACAGTGGAAATCATCTGTAGTGAAACCGCGATCGAACAATGATTGGGCTACCATTTTCATAACCAGCCACTTTGGGATCGGGTCGGTATCGGTGAGGGTGTATGATTTTTGTAGCGAGATGATAACGTAAAACCCTAATTCAAGCAGCCGACAGATGTATTCGATGTGCCCTTTATGGGGAATACCACCCATGCGTGCTACAAAGAGTACGCAATTTTTTTCGCGTGATCGTTTTTGCTGGCGACGCTGATGACGGATGGATATTTTCTTCCCGGGCAGATGATTAATGATATCGTGCCAGTGCGGTCGTTTGGCCGGGTACGGACTTAACATTTTCTGGATGAGGCTCAGACGGGCGTCACGAAACTCATACTGAAGATATCTGGTATATGGTGTGATCGCGTTTGGCATGCTATAGCGGATCAGCTGGTCTTCGAAGGAGTTGACATCCTCAGGTGGCAGAGCGATATGATCGAAACCGAAAGGATGGTGCCCCTCGAGCAATTGATGAAATAGAATACCAAGTTGAAAGACATCCGATGCTGGGTGGGCGATCTGCATGATCGTGCCCTCTGGTGTGGCATAGCGCGGATCAGCGATTAAAATGTTTGTTTGTTGTTGGCCACGTTTGACAATGCGAGAGGAGTTAAAATCTATGAGACTGATTTTTGAATCGTGCAACAGAAAATTTTCCGGCCGGACATCAAGGTACCAAATATTGTGGCGATGTAGCCACAACAATAATCGCGCGATCTGACGGATACAGAGGCATGCTTCGTCAACGGAGACATGACCCAGCAGATCTGATAATGGCTGACCATACACAAATGATTGGCGGATTGCCGGGATTACTTTGTCGTCCCCGATATATTCGGTGCCATGATAGTGCGGAATGGCGCTATGAAATTGCAATTTCTTGTAAATCGCATCTTCGGGATCACACCTTGATTGCACTACTTCATTATCAAGTAGACGTATTTCTTTCCATACTTTGATGACGCCATCGGTATCGACTGCCAGAACTACTGGTGTCTCTGTCCGGTCTGTGTTCAGTGTCCGTAATAGCAAACGATCTTGTCTATCGCCGAATGCTCGTACAAAATGTTCGGTTTTGTCGTGCGCAGGTGTACACGGTCCGATGTGCTGCTTGAATCTCTCGAGTGTCCAGCTTATATGTCCATAGGCCGATATGTAAGCCGACATGTCTTCTATGTCTCTGGTTTTTTTCGAAAGCTCATCGATAGCTGTCGCGACCGATGCTAAGCTCAGCGGTACGCGATGCCAGAAATAATAACCAAAAACATTCTCAAGGGCAGTTTTTACTATATTGGCCATGATGCACTCCCTATAAAAAGAGCTGCCTGAGCAGCTTTAATACATTTTTATTTTACTCGTTTAGTCTATGAAGATCCGATTCATCATCTCTGCCATTTTTTCCGGTTTGGCATTGGTAAAATGGACAAAGTGAGAAATGACTTCTTTTGCTTTTCGGTCCGTCTCATCACCGAACAATCTTCGCTGAAGCCATTCGGCGTAGAGGTTGGTGAGGAATGCTTCGACGACTTGTAAACCGCCGGCATCTCGTGCCATGTAAAATAGCAAGGCGGTCGGAATGAGGCGCATGCGGTGTGTAGCCGATGTGATGAATGAAAGATCCATCATCTCGGTATCAGTCGCACCGGCGCGGTAGTATTCTACAATCTGTTTTTGCAACTTCAGCATTGTCGGATCGGCTGTGCATGATACCAGTCTGAAGCTGCCGAATGTTTCTCTGACCAGATCAATTGAATCTTGCCAACGCTGTCCGGATGGGCAGCCCGAATCTTCGATATCAGCCGATCCCATGCCGTGCGGAATACTATCCGTAATGAGGATTAGGTGTCGTTTGGCTTGTGGGACGTGCCCAAAATTCAACTCGCAGGCTGACTTCAGCACGCACTCAATCGCTTCCGGATGGTCGCCGCCATTGGCACCATGGATATGGCGCACGGTAGAGTGGAGAATTTTATCTCCGAGTTGGTTGGGGGAAATATAATCCACTTGTTGCTGGTAGCGTCCACTAGCCACATCGCAGTGATCGCTAAAATAGTCAAAAGCGAATTGACACGTTGCATTGATCGCCTCAATACCGGATGTAAAACGACCAGATGATTCGCGGCAGTGTCTGGCAATTGTCTCATTTGACCCGGAATTGTCGATATACATGTAGTACAGCTCAGTTGCTGTCGGTGATGGCGCGGTTATCTTGGATTTCACAAGAGAGGCATCATAAACCGTGCTTGTATCTCGTTGTCGTTCGATCTGTTCGGGTTGTATGTCGCCTAATCTGCCGGTTTCTACAAGATATCTTGTGTTCTTGATTGCTTTCGTCCGCGACTCCTCATCCTTTGATGTTAAGCCGCGAAGTCGATCCCACGTCGTATTGCTATACGATCGATAGCTATCCCCAGAGCCCATTCTGTTACCTCTTTCCTTTACATTGTAATCGTACAATTTAAAACAACAAATGACACCAGAATGATACTAGCTATTCTATTTTATGTCAAATTTAATGAGGCGAGCCTGGTGGATAATCTATCCTTCAAAACAGCGGGGTCTTAGGGATGCATTGACTATTTTCATATAATAATGTATCATAGCAATATGTTGACAAGGCACTGCCTTTTATGGGCATTGCGAGCATTGAAACTTGAAAACTGGAGATAAAAAATGAAAAGTGCAAAAAGTCCGTTTTTTTGCTTTGGTAGTGGTCCTATTCGTTGCTCTGCTGTCACCGACATGGTGTCTGGCTGGAGGCGATCAAGATGTGAGTCCGTTGTCTGTTGTGCCGACGGTGGTCGAACAATATGGCTTCAAGGGCTACCAGGCCTTTGCGAGCTTTCACCAGGAGAATGAGGGTATCTTCACTTCTGCGGCCGTGTTTTTCGGTCAACAAGTTAAAAAAGGAAATTCTGAGGTTACTAGTCCACAAGTCTTTGTTTCTTTGTTTCAGTATAACCTGAACACTGGCCAAATACTCGTTGCTGCCTATGGTAGTGCACCCGCTAGACTGGGTGAGGATGTGCAATTTCAAAAGGGTTCTCAGAATGCGCTGGGTTCGGCCGAGGTGCACATCTCGATACAGCTCGAGAATCAGCTTAAAAATCGTGACGGGCAGTCGTTGCCACCGGTCAACGTGAGTATTAACCTCAAATTTGAAGGTACTGGATCACCATCCCGATTTAGCGATAGAAGTACGTTTAGATCGGTGGATGGGTTTGTCCATGCGTCATATAGGGGTAACGTCCGCGACGCAAAAGTCACGGGACATATCATTGAAACGTCTACACGCAATGAATATGTCACCGATGACTATGAGGCGCAATTGAGTAATGTCACTGCCAGCAGCCTCATAGTCGGTCGGCATTAACCAGTACTCTATACTAAAATATTGGGATCGTAACCCCCCAGTCGTTAACTCGGCTGGGGTTTTTAATTAAAATAAAAAAGCTCCACATAGAAGCACGGAAAGCTTCTTTGCGTGGAGCTCATTGTTTTTTAAGTTAGTAGGTGCATGCTTGATAGTCTGTTACGGAGTAACCGAAGATTCTACTGAACCGTTCGATGTCTTCCGGAGTGCCGGTTGCCTTTGCCAAGTTATCACTCAGTTTGACCGTATCGTGGCCATTCGCACGAATTAGTTTAATGACCAATGACAATGGATCAAAGTGCCAGTCGTTGGTCAAATTTGTGCCCCAGCCGAAGAAAACTTTGATGCGATCTTTGAAGTGATCGGCAATCTGAATCATCGTGGGCAGTGTTAGGCCATCGCTGAACACGATTGTTTTATGACGCGGATCGATAACGTGGCGTTCATAGAAAGCAATGGCTTTCTCACCGAATACAATCGGATCGCCTGAATCGTGCCGTAGTCCCTGCCATTCCTGAGCCTGCCGTAATGTCATGTCCCTGAAAAAGAAATTACTGCCGTAGGTGTCAGTCAGGGCGATTGACAGGTCGTGTCCATACATATCCCACCAGTGCCGCAGGACTGCATTGTGGGACGCAAGAATGGTTGCATCGGTATCGTGCATAATACCACTCATGCCCATATAGAGGGGATGACCAAAGGTACCGATCGGTTTTAGATTCCTTTTAAATGCCTGATAGACATTTGATGTGCCACGAAATTGATATCGTGGGAGCCTATAGTTAAGCATGGCAATCACAAAATCTTGAAATGCCGCGCTTGACCGCCGACGCGTGCCAAATTCGCAAAAGGCAATGTAATCGCGATCGTCAAGAATATTGATCTTATCCTGAAGCCGCCGCATCGCTGCAATTCCATACTGGTCCTGTGCATCCTTGTTAAGCTGTGCAAGCAAAGCACCGTAGTAAAGCTCGTTGATGGTGGCCAATGCCGGCGTCTCCCAGTAAATGGCCGTTGACCAGGGACCTGAAAATGTTAGATCAAGCTGGCCATCAACAATTGTCAGATCGTAATCACACCACTGGATGTTTTCCAAAAAATCCAAATATGCTTTTGAGAACATTGGCTGTTTCTTGTCACCTTTTGTGATGCTCAAACTTTCAAGAAATGTCCGCTCATCTGGCTGGAGTCGCAGAGTTTTTATGTGCTCGAGCTCATCCCGCAGAGCTGATATATCCACATGGTCAGCGATGCGTACCTTTGATGTTCTGTTTTTAAAGCCATAGATCACCGGAACGTTTCGAAAACGCTCCCAGACAAAATGTCCCATTGTGAGCTGATAAAAGTCAGTGTCAAGAAAAGACTTGATAATCGGTTCTTGCATAGCCTGTACCTCCTGATTATAAATGTACGAAAAACGTAGTATTGATTATAAAACAAAATAATTAATTTGTCAAAATTTGATAGAAGGCACTATTCACTGCGTTCTATCTTTTCCACTGTTGCGGTTGTGGTGCCATCTGCGAGCTGAATGGTGATGACGTGTCCTGTGGTGAGCTGGTCAATGCTGGTGATGATGGTGCCGTTTACATCGTACACAATGCTATAGCCTTGACTGAGATTTCGCATCGGGTCATTGGCGCTGAGATATGCTGCATGATGTTCAATGCGTTGTAATGTCTGCTGGAGCCATTGCTCGAGCGTTGTGGCGGTATCGAAAAATGATTGAAAGGCGGACTGGTAATACCGTTCAAGATACGTGCAGGCTATGGCCAGTTCATGAGTTAATCTGGTGAGCTGCTGTGCGGATAGCTCCCATGATTTATTGATTATTGTCGCTGCTGCCGTTGGTGTTGAGACGGCGTTGTCGGCGGCGAGGCTGACCAGTGGGATATCGCGATCATGACCGATGGCGGCAATTGTCGGAATACGCGATGCAAAGAGTACCCTGACCAGGTGCTCGCTATTGAACGCTTGCAGATCTTCAAGACTGCCGCCGCCGCGCATGACAACAAGCACGTCCGTTTGCGGTCGATACTCATTGAACCACTCGATAGCTTCGATGAGCATTGGTAGGGCGCTCGAACCTTCGACGCGTACATCGTAAAGATTGAGACGCAGCCCGTTATGCGCAATATTCTTTTTGAAATCATCAATCACAGCACCAGTTCGCGATGTGATGATCCCTATATTTTGAATGTGGCGTGGTAGTGGTCTTTTTCTGTCAAATAGACCCTCGCGTTGCAGACGTTGCTTGAGTTGAGTGTAAGCTTTTTGGAGATTGCCTTCACCGACAATATCGAGTGATTGAATTAAAAAACTGAACTTGCCTTTGGGGCCGTAGATATTCGGTATGCCGGTGGCTTTGATCTGTATACCGTCAGCTATTTCAGGCATGAGACGGGAAAAACGCGGATGGATATAGCAATGCAAAATGGCCGTCGGTGCCTCAGTATCTTTTAATGTTAAATATATACCGGAAGGATGGCGTTGGAGTTCTGATATCTCCGCTTCAATAGTTACTGGTCCGGTCGCGGTAAAGAGCTCATTCAGTTGATGTATGAATTCCTGAACGGAATAGGTCGGCATGCTCATAGAGGTGATGTGCTCTCGGTGCTTCGTAATTGCAGCATTCGCAACTGACAATACTGGCATGCTGCATTATCGCATACACGATCACGGAATGCATAGGTCATGATTTCGTGGCCGACTCGTATGATAGTGGCCTCAAGTTCAGCACGGTCATCGTGGGTAATCGTAAACAGTTCTTTTTTGTATCTTTTTTTATCATCCGGTTCGGTAAAATCAATTTCTCCGTTTATCATTTTGTAGCGGCCGTCATGGTAGTGATTGAGCAGGATGTTGTAAAAAACAAGCTGGCGTTTGTAATTGCCGTCGGCATCGGGACTGTTGCCTTCAAGCATCTTGCGACTCTTTGGTTTTGTTGTTTTGTAATCAACTACCGTGACGTCGAGATGGTTCGTGTCGAGGAATTCGAGCTTATCAATCGCGCCGCGTATGACAATATCTGGCGCTAATTGTATTCCGGTAATAGACAGCTCGCTGAGCGTGTCCTTCGGCCAGACTGTATAATAAAAGTCATAATAGCCGTTCAATGAGTCTATGCCTTTTCGGAGCGTATCACTCAGATCTTTGTGGCTGATGGGTTGTTGATGCATGTTATTTTCGAAGGCGGTTAACAGAAAATCTTTCGGTATGTCGGGTGATTGCTGGCGAGCGTCGAAAAACATTTTAAGAGCGGCGTGAATCGCAGTACCGTATACCTGGTGTTTTGATTTTGCCTGAGGAATACGGATTAAATTTGTATAAAAATATTGCCAGGGACATGTCAGGTAGTTGTTGAGAGCTGTTACTGATAAACCTGATTGCAGGAAAAGCTGTTTGATGTAGGCTTGTTCTTCTTTCGAATCGCGTATGTATGCTGCCGGCGGCATGAATATGTTTTTTGACAGTATTATCTGATGATCGTTGCCAAGCTCCTGAGTGAATGGTTGCGGCTGCAGCTCTTGAATAAACTGACTTGCCAAACGCGGCTTACCATGAGCATCGGTTGTCGCGTAGCTCATTATAATTTCTTTTTTTGCCCGGGTCAGGGCGACATAAAACAGATTACGTTCTTCGCTATCGTCGTTGCGTGTGTCCGTAGCGCCAAGCATATGGAAGCTGCGTTCCGGCAATGGCAGTAGGTTGTATGTTCGCCGGTTACTCCAATGTCCGTCATGGGCATTGATAATATAAACGAAATCAAATTCCTGTCCCTTTGATCGATGAGCGGTCATAAGATGCACGGCAT
>CAZHOA010000025.1:0-10047 GCA_964534385.1 uncultured Candidatus Saccharibacteria bacterium
GGTGCAGGTACTGGGCCAGAACGACGACCTGTGGATGTTGACCCGGTCGTTGCGTCCGTTTCTCTATCACTCCGGTCCGTGCCCGAATATTGTCATTCACGATGACGGTTCGATCGACGATGCGAGCGCGCGGTTGATCGAGAGTAAATTTCAGAACCTACACGTGCTCCGCAAGAAAGACGCCGATCGTATGATCGCGGATTTTCCTGGCTTGACCGAAAAGGTAAAAACCTATCGTAGCAAGGGCCATATCATGATAATGGAGTTCATGGATATTTTTTTACTTAGTACATCCAAGATCGTCATGGTGCTAGATAGTGATGTTTTGTTTCTCAATCGACCGCACGAGATTATTAATTTTGTTAAGGGCGCGATGACGAACTCAACCATAGATGCGTTGATCTCGCCACAACACGGTACCTATGATCTCATGATGGACGCGGAGTATAGCACGAAATACCATCTCGAAGAGAAGCGTGTCGGTTTTATGAATCCAGGCCTTATCATATATCGCAAGGATGCCTTACGTTTCGAGCGTTTTTTGGAATATTTTGATCATACCCGACGGGCAGTGAATGACTATTTCGTCGGTATGACCGCCTGGGGTTGTCTTATCTCGCAGGTCAATTTTAAATTTTTCCCGCTTGAAACCTATTTTATAAAAGGCAAACCAAAAGCCGACACCGTGATGAAACATTTCACCAGTCCGCGGCGACATGAGTTGTATGCTTATGGCATT
This sequence comes from uncultured Candidatus Saccharibacteria bacterium, assembly GCA_964534385.1. Taxonomy (GTDB): domain Bacteria; phylum Patescibacteriota; class Minisyncoccia; order 2-02-FULL-40-12; family IGHO2-01-FULL-4-A; genus CAYUQA01. The sequence goes on from CAZHOA010000025.1 coordinate 740, forward strand.
GACCGTGTCCAAGATACGATCCATCAACCAATCCGACGCGTACTTTATCTCAGTTTTTCAAAATTAAAAAATTCAATCAACGCGGTGTATCTTCAGGGATTGCGGGCCAATGGTATCGAGGTGAAGGCGTTTGATTTTTCTAAATCAGACACGCTTGCTTATGTATCAGTCTTGAAATTATTTTTACAACATGCTGTGTGGGCTGATGTGATAATGATCGGTTATGACAGCCCGCAGCTGGTGATATGGTTGCGGTTACCGGCCTGGCTTTTTGGTAAAAAAATTATTTTCAATGCACTATGCTCCGGTTATGAACGGTTGATCATCTCTCGCAATCTGGCGATTCCGTATTCCACCAAAGGACTGTATTATTGGCTGCTTGATCGTTTTTCTTTTATGTGTGCCGATTATGTTATGTTGGAAACCAATGAGCAGATTCATTTCTGTAGTACATTCTTTGGTGTGCCGTCACGTACTATGATGCGAGCGTTGACCGGCGCAGATGATACAAAGTTTTATTATGATGCGTCCATTCCAAAAAGAGAAAAATTCACAGTCATGTTTCGCGGCCGTCTGATGCCGGAAGCCGGTGCTGAATACGTGATCGAGGCGGCGAAGAAACTCGAACACGAGGCAATCGATTTTGTAATGATTGGCGGCGGTGAAGAATTAAAAAACATACAAGAACTGATCGCGCGTTTGCAGCCACAGAATTTGACCCTTCGGACCGACTTTGTGCCTGACGAAGAACTGCGACATATGATGCAATCTTCGCACCTGAGCCTTGGGCAGCTGTCGGATCATGACCGTTTGCGTCGAACTATTCCACATAAGGCGTATGAAACATTAGCCATGAAGCTGCCATATCTCACCGCACGTAATCGCGGTATCCTCGAACTCTTAAAAAGCGACGAGACATGTCTTGTCTGCAATCCCGCCGATAGTGATGATCTTGCTCGCATGATCCTTTGGGCTAAAGATCATCCGCAAGAACTTGATCGCGTTGCCGAAAATGGTTACCGTTTGTACCAGACCAGGCTCAAGGCTGATATCTTAGCCAGGGAATTTTTGAAGAACGCATCATCTCATTGACATTTCCGCTATCCCAATGCTAAACTCACACGAGTTCATTTCACAATCCCGGAGGTGATTCATGGTTGCCAATGCTGATCTCATTGAAGATCCGGTTCCAACCGATGTTCAAATTCGAGAGTTTTTTGATTTATTGAACAGAGGGAGAATAGATAGATATAAAATGCAACAGGTCTTATCACTGTGCCGTAGTGATATAGACTCATCACTATCGTATGACATTGATTCCATGCCTGATTATTGGATAGATCTCAATGCCGCACCATATATCCCAAGAGGCTGGTCAATAAGACCTGAAGATCAAATACAAAGTCGAGCTCGAGGAATGTGGAAGTTTGATCCTACTAAAGTCAGCCTCTATCTCTCCAGGGACCAGCAAGGCATAAAATACATCAAAGGTAATAAGCTTAAAAGAGAGCTAGAAAACTTGAGAGTATTGCCTGCGAATGTTCTCGATTACTCGCGGATTTATAGAGACTTCATCCCATATAGCTGGAAATGGCTTGAGAACGGCGATCAAAGACTCGTTTGTTTCTGGGGTACAATTTACCGCTGCTCGAATGACCATCTCTACGTTCGCTATCTGTACTGGCGTGACTATGAGTGCGGTTGGTACTATCGTTCGCTCGACGATAATTTCTACTTTTCCAACCCTTCTGCGTTTATCGCAGCGTAGCTGAGCCCTTTGCTCGCCTTGCCGAGGTGAAGCACAGGGCTTTTTTATTCACCATCCTCTAGACAAAGATTTTTGCTTAAATTAATATGTAATATATGTCACGTTTAAAGATGGATTTAGAACATTTTCATACGAATGGTTTCGCTTTGATTAAAAATGTCTTTTCTCAACAGGAGATTCAGGGCTTGCGTGATGCTATCGACCGGCTCAAGCAACCTGAAGAAGCGAAAGGCAACTTTAAATGGATAAAAAATAATCAGGTCAGAATATCGCTTGGCGATTTACCGGGCAAGCAGGGACTCGATCATTTATTGTTTGATGAACGTATTCTTTCGGTGGCGCGTAGATTGATTGGCCCGCGGTTGGTCTATTTTGGCGAGAGTAATTTTCAAATAGGCGTTGTCGCGCGCGGATGGCATCGTGATAATGCTGACCGCCAAGATCCGCAGGCGCCCGATTGGCATAGTGAGGATCATATCATCAAGTTTGGCATTTATCTGCAGGATCACGCACGCAATAGCGGCGGCTTGAAGGTGCGTGTCGGCTCTCATTTGATCTCTGATTTTCTTGATCCACATGATGCGACCCTCAACAATCAAGACTATGGTCGCGGGATGACCTACAATATTCCGAGTCAGGCGGGTGATGTCATGGTATGGTCCATGAAGATCGCACACAGCGCTAATTTTACCCGACTGCGCTTGATGCCGGGCAAGGCATTGTCACCGCAATGGGAATCACGTTTGGAAAATCGGGCGCGGTTTTTGCTAGTGCCCAAAGAAAAAAAGGAACGCATAGCGTTGTGGATCGCGTTGGGCAGTCCGAGTACTCTTTTAGATCGATATCTTACGTACTATGTTAATCGAGGTGATTTTGTCGATCATTGGCAGCGTTCTCGTTTTGATCAAAATTTGGTACATCAAGCCCGCTCTGTCGGCATGGATATTGTCAGGCCGATTCCGGAATACGGTTCGAAGTATGCATGATTCACTCGAGATCAAACTTCTTCAGCTTTGAGCGAGAGTCGAAGAAGTTTATGAAGCATAGTCTATACTATGCAGAGGAAATTTCTGAAGGCTCGCAGCCAAAGCTGGAAAGTTTGAGCCGAATATGGGGTTGTTTGATGGGCTCTAAATATGGTATTACTATCATTATGAACACGATGAGTGACAAAGCCGGGATAGTGATACCGACAAAGAATCGATCGGATTTCGTGATAAGACAATTGGACTACTACGCTAGTGTTGGTTGCCCGCATACGGTTTACATTGGAGATTCGAGTGAAGGCGAGCACAAAACTAAAGTCGAGAACGCATTGCCAAAGTATACTAATCTCAACGTCGTATACGCCCATATCCCGAAGCTCAACAATCGCGAAGCAATCCAGCATCTGGTGTTTATGGTCAAAGAGCCGTTTGTCTGTTTTATTGGTGATGATGACTTTCAAGTTCCGCGATCGATCACGAAATGTATCGAATTTCTCAAGGCGCATCCGGATTACGCGACGGCCGGCGGATATTCGGTTTCTGTGCGATTGTTGGGCAACGGAGCCTATGGGACGTTGCAACGCATAGCCAATTATCCTCGTCCTGCCTTTGAACAAGCAACTGCGCGCGAAAGAATAGTGCGCTATTTTGAAAACTACTACGTGCCAATATTTTCGGTGAATCGAACTGAGCAGATGAAGAAAAATTGGGACATCGTCCACACGATCAGTGATACCGGATTCAGCGGTGAAATTCTGCCATCAGCACTGTCCATTGTGGCCGGCAAATCCAAGACGATTGACTGTCTTGGGTTCGTGCGTCAGATTCACGATAGTCATTTCTATATGCCAAATACCTTTGATTGGATAACACATGATCATTGGCTGCCTTCGTATAGGCAATTTTTGGATAGGATGGCGACGGCTGTTGCTGAGACCGACGACATCTCACATGAAGCAGCTCAAAAATATATTCGGCAGGCGCTCTGGCTTTGCATAGACAAATGGCTCACGCATGAATATCCGCAGTATTTTCCGGAACATAAACGACAGCACCCGATTGTTGCGTACGCACGTCTCATGCGTGCTCGATTAGTACCGCATATTCCGTTTTTGAAAAAGGCATATCGAGCTTGGCTGCAAAGACGCACCGGTGTCAAGGATATTCATTTTGATGTTACACAAAAATCCTCCAAATATTATGAGGATTTCCAATCGGTTTTGCGGTTTACTGACCGCAGTGGCGCGTAGACGGGAAGCGAGCGATGCTAGTTTTTACTTCCGAGCTTTTTAATTTTTTCAATAAGGGACGTTGTTGAAATGTTTTCAAATTCAGGCGGACATGTGCGGTCAAGTATCGCGAGACGTACGCCGTATTTTTTTGAAAGCATTTCTCGATAGGGTATGTCGAACGCGTCTTGATTGATGACATAAATGTCCGGTTTCAAATATTTGAAGGTTGCTTCGACGACCGCCAAGGGATGATCTTTTGGCGTACTTTTGTCGATAAAACAGTAATCCACTGGTCTGAGCGCGTCAACCGTCAGAAGTCTGACATATTCATTGAGCACCGGTCTTTTCGCCGCCTTGTTGCGGTGGATCATGTAATCACTGCCGACACCGACGACGAGGATGTGTCCTAACTCTTTGCAGCTCTCAAAAAAGAGTACATGGCCGGCATGCGTCAGATCAAACGCTCCCGAGCAGAACACTATTTTTTGTTTTTTGTGTTTCTGTTTGATGGCTGGCAGATGTTTGTACGTTTTGAGAATCATGATTGTTTTTGTATCTTATCGACAATACTCGTTGTTGAAATATCTTTAAAACCGATGGGCATGTGCTTGCCGATAATCTCCGTGGCTACGCCGTATTTGTGGGCCAGATCTTTCCGATATGATATTTGAAAGCCGTCTTTGTTGAAGACGTAGACATCGGGCTTTAATGTTTTGAATACTTCCTCGACAAGTTGTAATGGATGGTCATCATGCGTGCTCTCATCCAAAAAAGTATAGTCGACCGATTTCAGGGAATCGACCATTTTCAGACGCACGTGCTCGTTCATAATCGGTCTTTTGTCGCCTTTATTGCGCCGGAGCATGAGATCGCTGCCGATACCGACGACCAAAATATCGCCGAATGTTTTACAATGTTCAAAAAAGAGAATGTGGCCGGCGTGGACCAGGTCAAAACAGCCCGAGCAGAACACTATTTTTTGTTTTTTGTATTTTTTCCTGATTGCCGGCAGGCTTTGATAACTTTTACATATCATATTCGAATCCACTATAGGCCATTTGCAGTAGTTTGACAATAATGAGTCACCTGATAGTATAGGCGCAGCTCATTCTCATACCAGGAGGCAGGATATGGAAATAAAACCATGGCGTAAAGTGGGGGAACCGAAAATCTTGGCCAGTAATCATGGCCGCCGTTTGATCTCGCAAGATTTTGAAGATCCGTACACTCGCAAGATAGATGAGTATAGTCAATTTGCTGATGCTACGCCGTTCGTGTCTATCGTCATGCCAATTACACCCGATAACAATGTTCTGGCGGTGCGTCAATATCGCAAAGGCGCTGACAGAATTATTGTGGAATTACCCGGTGGTATTCCAAAAACATCGCAATGGTCGCCGGTAGAAACCGCTCTGGCCGAGCTCGCTGAAGAATCGACTGGCTATGTTCCCAAAACGATTATAAGTCTTAGCGAGGCACCGCTTTTCTTTGATCCTGTTAGTTTCAGTGTTCCCTTCTATGCTTTTTTAGCTATCGGTTGTGTTAAGACTGATAGTGATAGCGTGCCTGATGAAGGCGAATATGTCGAATTACTTCAGATACCGGTCAGGGAGTGGTACTCACAATGTATGTCCGGCCAGATTGTCGATGCCAAGTCACTAGCCGTGACATTGCTGGCGCAGCGATTTCTTTTAGAGCTGTTGTTATGATATAGAGCCAATAAAAAACCCACATCTGTGGGCTTTATTTTTAAGATAGTTCTTGTTTGATCCTGTTTACGACAGAATCAACATCGAGGCCGTATTTTTCCCAAATCACATCGCGGCCACCCAATTCAAAGATAAATGTATCTGGTAAGCCTATGCGGAATAGTCTATATCCCGAGCTGTCATCCAGATCGGTGATGTAGGGTTGATCATCAACAATCAGCTCAGCGATGGAACTGCCGAGGCCGCCTATAAGGTAATCCTCTTCGTAGGTTATGATGTGTTCAACCGGACCAAGAGCGTCGAGGAGATCTATATCGATTGGCTTCAATCTAAACACATCGACAACGCCAACCGATAAACAATACTTGCTCAGCTTCTCGGCGACTTGCAGTGCCGGATGGACCGTAACACCAGTTGCCAAAATATATGCATCCTTGCCTTTGCGTAGGATACTATAGCCCTTTTCAAAATCCGGCATGGTATCGGCGGTGTAGATATCCGGGGTGTCTTTGCGGTCAAAGCTCAGATAGAGCGGCCGTTTGAAATCATGAGCATAGGCAGCGAGGGCTGCACTGCTCACAGCATCTGACGGCTGAAATATGGTGAGGTTCGGCCAGATTTTCAGAGTTGCCAGTGATCCGATAGCATGATGCGTCGGTCCCATGACACTATATGACAAACCGGCACCGACGCCGATGTTGACGATAGGCAAGTTCATCGCGCACTGATCGAGCTTGACGAATTCGAGACAGCGGAACGATGTGAACGGTGCGATGGCAAGCGTCCATGGCCGGTAACCTTCGAGTGCCAGGCCGGCTGCCATGCCGATCATTTGTTCTTCGGCAATACCGACGTTGATAAATTGACCGGGTAATTCCGCAAACTGAAACAGTTGCGGACCGCCATCGTCGGCGCTGACGATAATATTTTTCTCATCTTTTTGAAATATCGGGAACAGCGCTTTGAAAAATTCATCGCGTATACTGGACACTTTCAACGGCTGGTCTGTCGCTTCGACGCCGTAATTCGGTTTTGGATCTGACGAACCAAGCTGTATGCCAAGATTGACCTCAAGGCGTGCCAGCTCGGTATTATCAGGTACTCGATTGTGCCATAGTCGTTCATTGGCCATAAACCCGCCCTGGCCTTTGATTGTTTCGGCTATTATGGCGAGGGGTTTGCTGCGTGTCGGATGTCTGACATCGGCAAAAGCGGCGAAAATTTCTTCAAAGGAATGGCCGTTGATGATTTTGGTTTCAAAGCCAAATGCCTTAAATTTATCAGCAACCGGATCAAGATATATGTCTAGTTGCGTGGTGCGCGCATCGGTACGGCCGATGGTGAACTGATGATTACGATTGACGACGACAACAAGTCTATTTAACAACAGCGAACTAGCCGTTAGCATCGCTTCCCAGTTGGAACCTTCACAGAGCTCGCCGTCACCCGTGAGACATACGACCAGCCAATCGGCATTTTCTTGGTGAGCGGCGTAGGCTTGACCTGTAGCGATTGGTAAACCATGTCCGAGCGAACCAGTCAAGATCTGAATACCGGGCGTGTGCGGTTCGGAGTGAACGCCGAGAATGCTATCTTTGCCGGCGAAGTTTTCTAGCTCCTTGTGCGGAAAGAAGCCGACATCAGCCAAGACCGGATAAATGCCGATGGCCGCCTGACCTTCGCTCAGTATAAAACGATCCTGATGAGGTGCCTTTGGATTTTCCGGATCATAGCGCAGAATGCCGCCATGATAGAGGGCGACGAACAGATCAGCTGCCGAGAAGCCGGTCGTCATATGGCCGAAACCTTTTTTGATTGCCATCTTAGCAATAGTTTGCCGTACCCATAGGGCTTTCGCCTCTAAGTCTGCATAATTTTCCATTGATTCCATTGAATACTCTCCATTTCTAAAAGTACTTGACCAGAAGCCTACCATGATTGATAAAAAAAGACAACGCGGCGTTGATCAATAAAAAAACCTAGTGACATCTAGGTTGATATTTTGTTATTCAAACTATACAGCGGCGGTGCAACGGCATATTTGCGTTGCGGTTTTTCAGCAGCCATTTTCTTGATGTACTCGACCGCGTCGGGTCCGAATGTCTGCGCTGCTTTTGCCAGATAGCTTGGACTATTGAAATAGTGATACCAAGCTTCGTCGCGGAACCAGAGTACTTCTTCGCCTGAAAGGTATTTGGTTGGCATCGGCAGACACTCGTATGCATGTTGCGAATAACCCAGCCATGAATCCGGCAGCTTCAGGTGTTGTTCGAGCGCTAGTTGATACAGATCAGTACCGGGCAAAGCCATACAAGAATAGAAATTGGCGCTTGGCGTATCTAGATCGATCGCCAGATCGAGCGTGGCTTGCATGGCGGCAACATCGTCATCGGGTAAGCCGAAGATATAGTTTGCCAGAACGTGGATGCCGGCGTCTTTGAGTTTTTGTACGACGGTATATATGGTTTCTTGCGCGAATTTTTTGTCGACACCGAGCCGCGATGTTGCCGTGCCCGATTCAATACCAAGACACACCCAGTTGACACCGGCGGCCTTGAGATCATCCTGCATGTCATTCACAGTATCGGGGCGGGCATAGCACCAAATATTCAGACCATAGTTGCGTTCTTTGAGTAAGTTACACACGCCTAACACATGGCCTCGGTGCTGGACGAACAACTCATCGGCGAATTTGATATTTTTTATTCCGTAGTGCGTGACAAGTCTATCAATCCAGGCGACTACTCGTTCCGCTGACCAGCGTCGATAGCTGTTGACCGTTGGGCTCAATCCTTTCGCATGTTCACCGCTTTTGAACGGTAATTGGATGTTGCAAAAATTGCAGTGGTATGGGCAGCCGAGGGTTGTGTACATGGAGGCGTAAGGCTGTTGTGATGCGGGATTATAATTGCAATGCCAGTCGTGGGCGCGGTAGATATTCATGGGCATGAGATCGTATGCCATGCCGCTCATTTCATGATCGAGATCCCAGACGAGCTGAGACTCACGACCGGCAAAGACAGGTTTGCCCTCGTAGCGATACCAGAGATCGCCGACCTTTTTGTAATCATTGGTTCCGGCTGTCAAAACTTCTATCAGTTCGTACAGGCTCACCGGGCCTTCGCCCTGCGAGACAAAATCGCACACTTCCTCGGACAATGTTTGAGCCGGCAATGCGGCGACGTGCCCGCCAATCATGGCGATGGGAATTCGTGGAATATGGTTTCTGATAGTCCGACAGATGGCACCGGCAGCGGGCATTGTTTGGGTTGTAGCCGAAGGATTGTGGCCATACACAATGACTGCGACGAGACGCGGATCCAAATCCTCGATATCGCGTACCATCTGCGTTTGAGTGTAATCCTGATACTCCTGGGCATTCACATCGAGCATCACAACGCTTTTGCCTTTTGTCCTGAGATATGTCGCTATCAGTCCGGTCCAAACGGGCGTTTCAATAGCCGTAAACTGAGCCATCCGCTGGTATGCTTGCGTACGTCCGCCGGGATTGATTAAGACTACATCAAGTTTCGGTTGCATTCTTCATCTCCTTTGTAAAATAACAAAATAGCTATAAAAGTAGGGTATAATGGATACTCACGCATGTCAAAAG
>CAZHOA010000026.1:0-5256 GCA_964534385.1 uncultured Candidatus Saccharibacteria bacterium
TAAATAACATGACGAAAATCAAGAATACCACTCTCAAAAAGAAGGTCTTCGTAGCCATGAGCGGCGGGGTTGATTCATCGGTCGCTGCGGCATTACTCAAAAAGCAAGGCTACGATGTTGTCGGCGTCTTTTTCAAACCCTGGCAGCCAGACAATGGTCCGGCGTTTTGTAATTGGCAACAGGACCGGGAAGATGCATTGCGCGTTGCAACCAAGCTTGGCATACCATTCGAAACATGGGATCTTTCCAAAGAATACGGCACCGAGGTAACAACATACATGATCGAGGGTTATCGGCGGGGCATTACGCCCAATCCGGATATCATGTGCAACAAAAAAATAAAATTCGGTATTTTTTTGGAACGCGCATTAGCAGCTGGCGCAGACTACATCGCCACCGGACACTATGCCATCAAGACATGTAACAACTCACGCGATATATATTCATTGCGCGCAGCAAAAGATACCAACAAAGATCAGACATATTTTTTATACACGCTCAACCAGCATCAACTCAAACATGCGCTATTTCCGATAGGTTCATATACAAAGCCGCAGGTTCGCCAGATTGCCAAAAGACAAGGCCTTATCACTCACAACAAAAAAGACAGCCAGGGCGTCTGTTTTGTGGGACAACTCGACATGAAGACCTTTCTCAGTAATCACATTGCGCCACAACAGGGAATGGTCAAACTTCTTGAAAACGACCAGATTATCGGTCACCATGACGGCACAGCATACTACACGATCGGCCAACGACGCGGCCTCAATCTCGGCATATCAGGCGGGCCGTACTTTATCGCAAAAAAAGACATACCAACGAATACAATTTACGTAACCACACAGCATCGCAGTCTCGACTCAATAACATCAGCCATAACCCAGGTGCACTGGATCGAGAATACTCAACCAACCGCATCAGTATCAGCACAAATCAAAATCAGATACCGGGCCAAAGCCATACCGGCCGTTATTACACCACAACAACACAGCACGGAAGCGACTATACACTTCAAACAAAGAGTTCGTGCTCTCACCCCGGGACAGTCAGCGGTCTTTTACAAGGGCACGCGCGTACTCGGCGGCGGAGTTATTATATAAAAATAACACAGCGTAATCGGGCGTCGAACTATTTTTTGAACAACGACAGAAGACTATGTCCGGTCATTTCATCCGGTTGAGCAATATTCATCAATTCCAGAACTGTCGGCGCGATATCAGCCAACACACCATTGACCTCGGTATGTTCGACACCTTGGTACGGACCGCCTGCGAGATATTCATCAGCTACGAGATAACACGGAACGGGGCTATCGTTGTGTTTGGTCTCGGCTTCGCCAGTCGAGCGATAAACGAGGCCCTCGGCATTGCCGTGGTCAGCGCAGATAATCATCGCAGCATGAGTGGATTGAACCACCGGTAGAACTCTCGACAGGGCGCTATCGGTCGCTTCGATACTCTGAACCGTCACCGCAAAGTCGCCATAGTGAGCGATAATATCGGCATTTGGAAAATTCACCACAATAAAATCCCATGTGCCTGATTGGAGCTCCGCTATCACACGATCAGCGATCGCCTGCGTGCGCATCTCCGGATGGGCCCTATGGTCTTTGTGCGATTCCACCAGAACATCAGTTTCGCCCGGAAACGGCTCGGTATGCAACCCATTAAAAAAATACGTAACATGAGCATACTTTTCGGTTTCAGTAATATGAAACTGCCGTTTGCCGGAATTACTAATCGTCTCAGCCAAGCCATGCTGAATGACAGGCAGGGGGAATAGCGATACCAAACGCGGATCCTCAAAATATTCAGTCATAGCAGCAACATGAACATCGGGTCGATCATGTCTTGAAAACTTCATAAATTGCTGGTCAACAAAGGCATGCGCCAATTGACGGATCGCATCTTCACGAAAATTAAAGAAAAACAACCCATCGCCAGGGTGCATGCCTGAATATGTATCCAGCACAATAGGTTCCATATTTTCATCATTGAAACCTTGTTGATAATATTGCTGCAACGTGTCGATAATACGGGCAGTTCTGATGCCCTGGCCAGTGGCAATTAGGTCGTAGGCTTTTTGTGTTCGATCCCAATTATTATCCCGATCCATTGCAAAATGCCGACCGACAATGCTCGTGATCGTACCGCATGATCGGCTCTGCATTTCATGTTCTATTTTTCTCAACAACTCACTACCTTCCTGTAAACCAGAATCCTTGCCGTCCAAAAAAAGATGCAACATTACCGGAATATGTTTGTCCTTTAGAATATCCAGCAACGCGACTATATGTCGAAACGCAGCATGAACGGTACCCGAGGTCAACAAGCCAGCGAGATGTAGCGTGCCGCCAGATTGCTGCAGCTGAGTAAGAAATGAGAGCAGTTGCTGATTGCGTTCCAAAGTATGATCTTTAATCGCATTATCAATCTGGCTCAAATATTGTTGTACGATGCGTCCGGCGCCAATATTCAAGTGGCCGACTTCGCTATTGCCCAATTCGCCATAGCCCAAACCGACCGCAAGGCCGGATGCCTGCAGCAACGTCGAAGGGTATGTTCTATTAATCAAATCCATCGTAGGCGTTTGAGCCTGTTGGATAGCATTACCAACGCGCTGTTTCGAAAAACCCCAACCATCAAGAATGACCAATAGTGTAGTCCTGCGATCCATATATCATCAAGTATACAAAAAAATGGTCAAAAAAGCTCGATCCTAATGTACAGCATTGACAACACATGCGGATGTACTTAAGATGTACATGAGTATTACATTAAAATAAAAGGGGATATGACATGGTTACGTCTTGTACGGCTCATCGCAAAAGGGGAATCACAAAAGCAGGCCCAATGCAAACGGTCGTCTATCCGGACCACTCGGACACGGAGCACGCATTTCAAGAACGACAATGCACCGTCTGTCATACAGTTCTCGCCAGGGCCAATCCCGGACCAGACTGCTTCCTCCATACTCCGCCATCCAAACTACGTAAGAAATGTCCCGCCATATAGCCTACCCCAAACCCCACGCGAGCAATTGCTCGCTTTTTTTTGACAATTACGATCTCCTGGGCTATCATATCCATGAAACCTGTCTCATACAATGATAGCATCGCATATACTTTTGCAGCTGAATTCACCAGATTGCAAACGCAAACGTATCATTATGATAGGTTCCATTATATTAAAATAGTACAGCAGCAACTCCCCATCGCACGCTTCGCGAAAATCAACGCAAGCCTACAATGCGATTGGGAACGTATATATGTTTGTTTCTGTTCTTATACACCATGACCCTAGGACTCTATTCGATTATCGGGGGTATTTTTGCGTTAATTATTGGTTTAGCCGCGGGATACATTCTCAATCTTTTTTTAACGAATAAACGCATCAGTTCGGCTCGAGCCCGCGCCGATAACCTGATGAGCGAAGCAAAGAATAAATCACAGGACGTACTATTGGAAGCAAAAAACGCCGCCCTCGCGATACTCGAAGATGCTAAAAAAGAAAGCCAGGAACGCCATCAACAGCTCATTCGTATCGAACGGATGATCTCGAAGAAAGAAGAAGAGATAGATGCCAAGCATCGCGACATTCAACGCGATAAAGATGTATTAAATCAAGAAATTGTAAAAGTAAAATCAGTTAAAGCCGAGCTCGACAAAAAGCAGGTCGAGCAAGCAAAGACTTTGGAACATCTTGCCGGCCTCAACAAAGAAGAAGCCAAGTTACTTCTTTTTAAAAACGCTGAGGAGGAATACAAAGACGAGCTCTATCGCAAGCTGATGAAGCTTGAACAATACAATACCGAAGAAATCGAGAAAAAAGCCAGAACGATCTTAACGACAAGTATTCAACGCTACGCCGGTTCTCACATTGCCGACGCCACGACCACAGTGGTGAGTTTGCCTTCGGATGAAGTCAAAGGCAAAATTATCGGCAAAGAAGGTCGCAACATCAAAACCATCGAACGCCTCACCGGCATTGATATTATCATTGATGACACACCGGAAGCCCTCGTTGTTTCCGGGTTTGATCCGGTTCGCCGCCAAATCGCAAAGTTAACCATTGACAAACTCATTGCTGACGGCAGAATTCATCCGGCCAAAATCGAAGAAATGGTCGAAAAGGCACGGGCTGAAATTAACGAGAAAATTAAACAGGCAGGTGAAGCTGCCCTCTTTGAAGTTGGAGCCGGAACTGTCGATCCAAAGTTAACTTTCTTATTGGGTCGTCTGGCATTCCGTACGAGCTTCGGACAGAATGTCTTGGTTCATTCGCTGGAGATGGCTCATGTCGCAGGTATGCTTGCCAGTGAGATCGGCGCTGATGTCGCTATCGCCAAGAAAGGCGCCTTGTTCCATGATATTGGCAAGGCTGTCGACCATGAGGTACAGGGAACCCACGTCGAAATCGGACGCAAGATTTTACAAAAATTTGGCATTGATGAGCGTGTCATACGCGCCATGGAGTCGCACCACGAGGAGTATCCATATTCGACGCTTGAGTCTCGTATCGTCCAGGCCGCCGATGCAATCTCAGCAGCTCGACCAGGCGCACGGCGCGATACCGTGGAGACATATCTCAAACGCTTGGAAGAGCTCGAGCGCATTGCCAATTCATTCGAAGGAATTGAGAAATCATACGCCATTCAAGCAGGCCGCGAACTGCGTATTTTTGTAACGCCGACTGTCGTGGATGACCTGGCAGCGGTCAAATTAGCACGTGATTTAGCCAAGAAAATCGAAGCAGAAATGAAATATCCCGGCGAGATCAAAGTCAACGTTATTCGTGAAACGCGCGCCATCGAATATGCCCGCTAACACACAGTGCTTGAATATACACAACAAAATAGTATAATAGAGGGAAAATGAGGGTAGCTGGCTTACCAGGCTACGGTCGGTATCAAAAATTTTAAAAAAATTAATCGATGCGTGGCAAGCATAATGCCCACCCACGTATCACACAATATTATGAAAACAGTTACGAAGAATCAATTTATCCAGAGTCTTGCCGAAAAATGGAACAAATCCAAGAAAGAAACCGCCGAGATCATCGACAGTACTATGGAAGAGATTATGCATGTCATGAAATCAGGCGACAAACTAAACATGAGCGGTTTCGGTATCTTCAAAGTTGCTCAGCGCAAAGCCCGTGAAGGACGCAACCCAAAGACCGGCGAGAGTATCCATATCCCAGCATCCAAAAAAGCAAAGTTTGTACCGGCCAAAGCACTCAAAGAGGCAGTGATGTA
>CAZHOA010000026.1:5356-9924 GCA_964534385.1 uncultured Candidatus Saccharibacteria bacterium
CTCTGTTTCTTCGAAGTGATCAGTAGTATCGACAATGCGATTATCAACGCCGAAGTGCTCGGCACGATGCAGCCCAAAGCCCGACGTTGGTTTCTATTCTGGGGACTGTTGTCGGCAGTTTTTGTGGTACGCGGTGTCCTACCGTGGCTCATCATCTGGATCACCACGCCATCACTTGGACCGATCGGTGCATTGACCGCAACATTCAGCGGTGATCCGGCTTTGACGACAGCCATCGATCGTTCAGCACCAGTGCTCCTTGTCGGCGGCGGTACGTTCCTCTTGTTTCTCTTCTTTTATTGGTTATTCATGGAACCCAAAAACTACGGCCTGCCCCACGAACGCTTTTTCCATGAGCAAGGCGTCTGGTTCTACGCCGTGGTGTCTATCATACTCACCGTCATTGTTTGGCTAGCGCTGCATCAGGATCCGTTCATGGCTCTGGGTGCCGTTGTTGGTTCAACTGCATTTTTTATCACTCACGGCTTCAAACAGAATGCCGAGCAGAGCGAGAAAGACCTGATGCGAACCCATCTGTCAGATATCAGCAAGATCCTATATCTGGAAATTATCGATGCTACCTTTTCGATCGATGGCGTGCTTGGCGCTTTTGCGTTTACGTTATCGGTACCGCTCATCCTGATCGGCAACGGCCTTGGCGCTCTCATTGTTCGCAAACTCACAACAAGCAACACCGAACGTATCAAAAAATACCTCTACCTCAAAAACGGCGCCATGTATTCGATCCTATTCCTGGGGTTAGTGATGTTACTCGACAGCTTTGGCTTCGAGATCCCCAGCTGGACATCACCAGTGATCACCTTTGTTGTCGTCGGCTATTTCTTCTTAAAATCACATCTGATTTTAAAGCAAACAAAAAATCCCCGAAGGGGAATAGTATAGCAACTCCATGCGCATTTCATACATAACATAGGGCTCGTTTAAGAATTGTTCAAATTACGCCGTAGTATCTATCTTTCTAGCCGGCATCAGACCAGTATTAGAACATATTTCACACGACGCTCGACCAGCGCCGACAAAACCGGCGGTCATGTATATTTCTTTAAAACCAAGACAGCTGGGGCATATTCTCTTGTGCACCGGATAATAGATACGTCGTATTGTACGTTTGCCTCCGCAAAAAGCGCAACGCCACAAGACATATTTTCTACCGCTACCACAACAGCGCGGACATAGCTCAGTGTTTATCACAGTTCTATCGCACGTCATGTCAAGGGCAACATACAAAGTATGTGGCAACCGAAGAGTTTGCTCGTCATAGATTTGTCGTTCTCTTGGATCTGCCAATACAACATAGGCCGATGTTAACGCCTGAAATATTTCATGACGGAAACCATATTCAGAATCGGCATATGGCTGCGCCAGTTGCCTATAGGCCCATAAAATAGTATACGGACGAGCCGTTGGTGAAACATTGAGAATCTGATAGGCGGTGCCATGCGTCACTCTGCAATACAGCCGCAAGCTACCGGCAAATGGCGTGAGCATTTCATGTAACACCCAGAGCACATACCCAGCAGCATAGCTCAATGAAATTTTCAAACCAGCAACCACGTAGTAGTGATCGCGAAGGGGACTACTCCAGCCTTTTATAAATGCTAGAGAACAGGATAGTAAGAAAACACCTACCTGCAACAATGTTAAAAAACCCGGCAGATGTATCTTTGAGCATACGTTGTAGATATTCCAGCAAATGCCGAAACTATCATCCGCCACCAGGTCATTTTCACTTCCCACAAGAAAGACAAATGCAAGTACGAAAGATATGAGCATCAATGCAAACAGCATAACAAACCCTCCCATATCACGATTGATCTATGCGTTAGAAGCACTACTCACGCCCGCAGTATTGCGAATAATGCTTACGAGTGTGACCTGATCATTTTTTGTTATATCAAATATAGCCAGCGCCAGTGCTCTAATCTTTACAGAACACTCTTTGCATAGCCATACATGCTCTCCAATTTGTGACATCATAAAACAGAAACCGGTCAATTCCATAACCACACTAATAGGCCACGATGGTCCTACATCAAACTCAACCGACTGCTTGCCACAGGGACACGTCAGTATATCCATTATCGAAGCCTCCGCATATATATTATTTTAAAAAACGGATACAAGAATATTAATCAATTTAAGACGTAATGTCAAGTTTATATTGACATTACGTCTTTTTTGTAATACAATAAAGCCAACAGTTGCTGGAAAATTAACAAAGCAGAGATAGGGAAAATTGGAGTATACATGCGTATAAAAAGATTACTGGTTCGCGTTGGACTACTGACGTTCTGTTCCATAACATTGATGTGCAGCGTAGTAGTAGCACAATACATGGCTATACAACCTCTCCTGGGTTATGGTTCTTCTGATCAATACTATCAGACACATCATTACGGTTTGCGATACACAACTCAGGGCCTCGATCGGGCCAGCCGCAAACCCCAATGGGATGGGTACAATAAATACGTCATGCAGATTACACCTCATTTTTTCCAACGGAGCGGTGCTGCACACCTCATAGAACCATTTTGGGATGAGGCCAAACCGTTTGTGGCTGATAAGAAATATATTCCAAGAGGCATAGACACCTCGTTTCAAGAAACCCGTGATAAATGGCTATCGTGCGGCGGCATCTATGCTGATATTGCCAGCACTACCGACCTGTCGAATGTTGTTATAATCTTCGAGCCATTGCCATTTCTGGTCGGTTCAACATGGGCGGTAGGGGATGTAGAAGAGGGCTATCGTATCCGTATCGTGGCTCTCGCGGCTGATCGCATATATTCCGATCCCGCTCATGCCTCACTGCGACTCTGGCAAAATTTAATAAAATGGGAAGTCGGCAACCTGTTCATGATCCGCGGACATCTTTGGGATGGTACGCTGGATGGTGAGGTCGGCGATCGATCACCCTGCGAGTTTTTTAAAAATAAGATGCAGAGAATAAGCACGACAGAGACAGATCTGCTTCAAGATACAATGATTGATCCTTATACATGGTAGCTAGGCCACACCCGTAGCATAAATCAAAAAAAGCATAAGATGAAACGACGTCATGTACATCATGATGCCCAATTATCAAAAGACCTCACCGAGGTCTTTTTCTTTTAGAATCTACCACATGGTATAATAAGATAGAAGAGAATACTATACAGAATTAATTTTATACATAAAACCATGGAAAAATTCAACGAACCACATACAACACATACAGAGGCAAAAGCCGAAACAATGGATAAAGCAGATCCCGAGCAGGCGACAAGTCGTCGAAGCCTTGAAGAACGCTATCACATCAGTGACCAGGAAAGACTAGACAGTGAGATGGAAGTCAACTCGTCGGGCGATGGCTGGGTCCGTTACTGGAAAAAACGTCTCGCACAAGACTTACCCATTTTACCCAAAGAAATTCAGGATTTTTTGAGACAAGACATCGCACAAGGAGGCACTCTACCTCCAGATCGTACATTCATCAAATATGTTAAGAGGCGGGTAGCAACCACGCGTTTTAAGTTGCAAAAACGCAAAGCTATGTTTGACCTAACACAACGCCTACGTGATATTGATGCAAAAAAAGATAGAACCTTCATTGAACATCAGGAAACAATGGAAACTCGAACCGTCTTTTATGATCAAGCACGAGATACGTTAGTGGCTCCGGATCACAACGGTATCATGCGTGATGTTGCATTTGGTGATGTCATAGCCGATTATGCCTGGGGTATATATTACGTATGCGATACATCAGTACCACATAATATACAACGCAAAATCAACAAAAGGATGGCCATTATTCAAACGAGAGAGAAAATTGCCGACGTATACGATCATGAGCTACAACTGGCATATGCAGATGTGCAACAACCCCTACATGTCGATCTTAAGGCCATAAACAACACATTGCAAAATCTCAGAGAAAACCCTGATTATTTACATACGCGAGAAAACGCAATTCGTTTCGCGTGTTTAACGGGTGCTTTAGCTGAACGTATGATCGGTGCATTTTTGTCTCGTATTGCCTATAACAATCCTGAACTCGCCATGCGCGTTGAGAAATCCAACGCCTTAGAAGATACGGTTTTAAAATATGATTTCAAAATTTTTCTTTCGAAACGCCGTGGCGTAGCCCTAGAACCAAAAGATATAAAACGTGAAGAGTTTGTACAGCATAAGCGGGAAGCAGGCATTCAACTGACTACTGTTAAAAAGAAAAAGGAGCTTGAAGAAAAAGCAAAAACTGTACAAAGGGGAAGAAACATCCTTAAGATATACGCCGATATCATCAAGCGCAATGTTGACGACATCGCGCTTGTGAGCATTCCTGAGTTAAAGACATTTTACAGAATCTACTTACAATGGCGCGATGCCGGTTCACCGAGCGGCGGACCAGAACAATATCTGTCTCGTGACGAAAAGCTCAAGATATTCCAAGCCGTCACCAAAGATCTCATTAATCTTTCAGCGGATGAACTGGCAAATCTCAAGATATAGCCGTGTTTTGAAATTAAAAAATAGCCATCAGAAATGGCTATAGATCGTCTGGTCCA
>CAZHOA010000027.1:0-9638 GCA_964534385.1 uncultured Candidatus Saccharibacteria bacterium
CATTACTCTCGATACTATTTTTATCGAACATACCACCCTCGATATGCGCCGTCAAAGACAGACCATTCATAGCAACCTGGCTATTATTCCTAAATTCCATAGTGTAGGTGAGCCGATCAGCCAAGTGTGATGTGTAGTCAGACGCGCCATTGACCGCCACAGAGAGATCAAGGGGCGGATTCGCGATCACAGAACTCGTACTGACTTTTTCAACATCAACATACATGTCACCATCTGCAGTATTTATCTTCTTTTGCAAAGTAACAATACTATTCTTTGTTTGGTTTTCTGAACCGATTAATGCACCGTGAATAGTAATGCGACCGCCATTTCCCGTAGCTATAACCGGTACATCCCACACATTTTGATCCTGAGATGGTGCCGGTTGAGATGTACCAAAGTCAAAACCTTCCGGATAGGCTACTTGGATCCGGATGTCCTTTAACTCAGTATCAGTGGCATTGCGATAATCGATAACATAATCAATCGCTTGGCCGCTGACGACGGACAGGGGCACTACAACATTCAATGGCGCGATGAGCTTTGTAACGGTAACGACCTGCGAAGCTTCGCTCTGGAAAAGAGTCTTACTGCCATCAATCATAAATGTTAAATGGGCTGTTGCAGTCGTAACTGTACCCTTGTCACCTACTACGAACGCTTGAAAGGTGGCGGATCCCTTGTCGCCTTGTTTTATGGAACCAAGATCCACCATATCTGTGGTCATATCACGATGTATCTGGTTGTGCACAAGCGGAATCGCACCTTGAGGGTAGGTAAACGCGAGCTTGGCATCCTGGAGATCGACCTTATTTTGATTGGTATATGTTATGGTATAGGTCACTAAATCACCGGAAGCGATGTATTGAGGCGCCTGCATGCTCAGGGAAACGCCGTTCTGTTTGAATGAACCTTGGTGAACAAAAAAGAAACCTAGCGCAAGCAAAAGCAGACCTATCAGAACAACGAGGATCAAAGTTACGGTACGAGATCTCATACTCAACATACCAGAGGCAGCTGAGGTAGTATTTTGTATTGTTTCAATGTTAAAATCTACTGCCACGATATGACCTCTAGTATATCACGGAATTCAGAAACTGTAATGCTTTTAGGGAGCGTTGCGCAATATATTCCAGGGACGTTGGGTGAGAATAACCCAGCACGCTCACAAACTGCGCCTGCAAATCTCGATTGACATCAGACCATACGGTAGTGTTCAGCTCTGATCTTGCCTCAAGATCATACAAGCTATCGTGTAAAAAATCCCACAATATCGGATCAGCATCATCTTCAAACACCATCACGTCAAAACATTCCAAAATGAGATATACCAAGGCCATTGCCGGCAGTGACCGCTGAATCGATGGGAAAGATTGTAACGTACAAGCGCTCACAATCGTCGGTAACAGTTTACTCTCGACGAGACCGAAATCGAGATGATACGGCACCTGAAAATGACATCCTTGTTTTGAAGAAGCTTTAAGCGAACTCCGGGCATAGTATATCTGCTTACCGAAATCCTTGGTATAGCACACCACGACCTGGTCATACTCTTTGTATGGCGTCTTTTTTAGAACAAAAGCCTCATAGCGCATAATCCCTATGGTATAGAAAAACAGAACGCTAGCAAAGCAACTTGTTTTTATCCAGACATCTAGGTATAGTGCGGATACTCGAATACAATACGCATGAGGAAATCACATGTTTGAGCTAAATACTATCGCGCATTGGAATAAGACACAGTTACTTAAAGAACGACTCGTTGCTTCACAATTTTATGAAGAGCCTGATATTGAAACACCGTACGGCAATTTTAAAGGTCGGCATATCATCGCCCGCGATACGCCTATCAACAAAGGCATCTACCTTGGTAGCGGGGTCCGAGAAGCTCTCGTGGTCGATGATCTTATGGATGCACCACTTCATGATCTTTATACAACCTTACTGCAGCAAACACCCAACAGTGAATACTCTCACACCGATCAACGCATCAAGGCAGTTTTCGAAATGGCCCGTACCGCTATACCCTATAACCCAGTAGTTGTTGGTATCTTACTACGACACTTCCCCGCCGATGACGAGATTCTTCTGGGAAGGTTTATAGAACTGCAGGGCGGTCAATGTCGGCATCAGGCTCTCCTAGCTGCCTACCTCATAGAGCGCCTGCTGAGAGATAATATCATTCATGGCAACGTGTCGGTAGATCGCAATTCAGTACCCTATCTAGGCGGTCATGGCTGGGCACGATATACCAACGAACACGGCCATGTTACCATTATGGACCTGGCTCAAAATTATTTAGGTAGCTTGCAAGATATACACAATCATCGATGGTTCTATCTCAGACCGGATGACCATATCGCATCACAAGATTCAGATCGGCAACCATAACGTTGAGCCGATCTTTTTTTAAAAATAAAAGTAACTATACAAGTTACTTTTTAAGGATCTGACAGAGCAATAACGCTCCGACAATAAGAAAAATCTGACTGAACATGCCGGGTCCAAGACCAGGACGGACAGTAGCATGGCAGGCATCGTGAAATATAACAAATTTTTTAAACCAGACAACGTGCGAATGTCGATAAAAAAATATGAGAATATCCGGCAGTAATCCCAAGAAACCAGACACAAAGATACAGGTATACCTCAGACTATTTTTAACGCTTATGAGGCCGGCGATCATGCTGAGCAACAACAGTCCGATACCAAGATCACAACCGAGCTTTAAAAATCCGAACGCGTAATTCGGCACCCGAAAGTTATAATCATAGTGAGGTATATGATCAACCGCAAAATGTGACAAGAATGCACAACAAAAAGCAATGCCATAGCTGATTATCTTTGAAACAAGCGATCTATAATCACGACTTTGATACCAGTGTTCGACGATCCTAAACATCATACCACCGACAACAAAATGCGCTGCACCACACATAGCTTTTATATCCCCCCCTGTTTTTAAATAACCGAAAGAACTTCGATACCAAGCAATTGCAAACCCAACGATAGCGTCCTCATCACCATATGTACTAGTATCAAACGAGCGAATAGCCGTCCCTCGATCTCATCGGGTAATATCCGGACCGACTCATAAAAAACATTGGCTCGATTCGCTAACTCATACAAAAAAAGCGCTAGATGATTCGGGGCATTAGTATTAACAACCCTCAAGAGAATATCCGGAAATTCGAGCATATATTTGATGAGAGTAAGCGCTTCGGGCTCTCCAAGAAATGTGAAATCCGCTGCCGCGACATCGTGATCCGGAGCTTTGCGCACGATATTCGCCAGACGCGCATAGGTATACTGAATATAGGGTCCACTATTACCATGAAAATCAAGGATCTTCTGCCAATCAAACACAATATCAGAGGTGCGATATTCTTTGAGGTCATCGTATTTTAAAGCACCGATGGCCACAACCCGGGCGATGTCTTTTTTCTGCTCCTCATCAAGATCAGGATTCTTCACATGTACAATGGTGTGGGCACGAGCATATGCTTCATCGACGACTGACTCCAAAGACACAGCGTTACCCTCTCGAGTGGCCAGTTTCTTGTGATTATCGCCTAAAATCAAACCGAATTTGACATGCTCGACAATGGCGTCATCGAGGCCAAGCAATTTCATGATCGCCCGTAACTGCTGGAAATGCAGCGCCTGCTCATTTCCAACGATATGCAGAATTTTCGCCGGCTGATAGGTCGTCAAACGATAACGAACATTGGCAATATCCCGAGTAATGTACAGGCTAGCACCGTCAGATTTTTGAATGAGTGCCGGCGGTAAACCGAACTGATCTAGGTTTATTATCACAGCTCCTTCACTACGCTGCGCTATGCCTATACTCAATAATTCATCAATCAAGGATGCGATATCTTTTTCATAAAAACTTTCACCGATGGTGACATCAAAATGCAGTAAGCCTAGCCGATCATATACTTTTTGTGATTCGCCTAGACTCACCGTCCGAAACCATTCCCACAACTTTCTATTCTCGTCATCTCCTAACTCAAGTTTCTTGAATTCATTGCGAGCCTCATCCTCAAGCTCTTTATTTGTTTTGGCTTCAGCGTTAAACCGAACATACAAAGCTAGTAATGTTTCTATAGGTTTCGCAAGAACTAATTTTTCATCGCCCCATAATTTATAACCTTTTATAATCTTACCGAAAGAAGTTCCCCAATCACCGATATAATCCCAACGAACCACGTCATAACCTGTCGCCTGATAAATTCGAGCAAGGGCGTCACCTATAAAAGCGCTTCTCGAATTGCCATAGTGCATGACCTTGGCGACGTTGGTCGATGGGTACTCAATAATGACCTTGCGGCCTTTTCCTGTATCACTATAACCAAAATTCTGGTCGTGAAACATCGACACGAGTGCGTTCTGTACGGCTTGCGGAGTGAGAAAAAAATTAAGATAGCCTTTTTGAATTTCAATTTTTTGAATCTCTTCAGGCAAGGCTGCTTCCAACCTTTCCTTCAACACACCAAGCACATCATTAACGTCTTGGCCTACCGTCTGAGCAATCCGAAAAGCCACGTTCACCGCATAGTCCCCCAAGTGTTCGTGGATAGGTTTTTCCAACGCCACATCCAGAGACATCAAATCCGGCCACAAAGAGTGTATAGCTTTTTGAAGTGATACTTGTATGACATCTTTGACCATATCTGCTGAGATCGTATCATAGAATTGCGGAAAATAAAAAAGCTTCGGCAAGGCGAAGCTGGCACAACAAGACTGCTAACAGGTCCGTTAATCTATGAGAAATGCTGCAAAATCATTCGAAAAATAGTGATAGTGAAGCGAACGATAATAAGCTAGCCACTCACCAGCAGTGAAAAAAAGATAGCGAACACTCTCCCTATGACTAGCGTCACGATAAACCGTACCCCAGAAGAAAATATCTCTAGGTCTGGTTAGTTGCCAATCATAAGGTATTAACCCTTGATGAGCTAAAAGATAGTCTAATACGTTAGCAGGCAAAACGCGACGTTGCATTCGGGCTAGTATACGTTTTACATCATGACCCTGGAGATCACGACTGGACTGCTCAGTAGCCCTAGAGAGAGACATCAGGTTCGGATCAAGCTCCCACATCCCTCTCGCTCGACTGACAATTTGATCTTTACGCATTATCGACCAGCCTTCAGGTATGAAAGGATCGGCATCCAGATCGATGATATGTTGAATTGAATGTTGGGTATTCTGCAATACAGGTTCTGGCTGATTATCATATCTGTTCAGGATGGCCTGCAAAGCATCGCAATCCAATCTTCCTGAGTTTATTAAGTCAAAGAAACGTTGTATCTGGACAGCGGTTGGGGTTGGATCTTTTATTTCATTCATTTTTTTCAAGGTCCTCCGGAAAGAATGGGAAAGAATCGATATATCCGCCTGGCCCTATTGGTTTATCAAACCCAACCCCATATCTGATGCGCTGAGCAGGGTCGCCAACATATGGCTCAGCGACTTCAGTGATTACTCCAACCACACCAGACATCGGATCCAAATCAGGATGTCCAAAGTGTTGCCGTATAATCTTCACTCTATCTCCCACTTTCAAAGTCATACAACCTCCTATTATCTCTTTTTTTGTAAATGTAAATAGCGGTTCTAAAGTATCATATATATTTGATATAGTCAACAACAAAAGCCCCGTGAAGGGGCTTTTGTTAAGGTATCGGATAAAATTGACTTAACTTAATAGATCAATAATATCCTGAACCTTCGCTTTG
Organism: uncultured Candidatus Saccharibacteria bacterium; assembly: GCA_964534385.1. Taxonomy (GTDB): domain Bacteria; phylum Patescibacteriota; class Minisyncoccia; order 2-02-FULL-40-12; family IGHO2-01-FULL-4-A; genus CAYUQA01. The sequence continues at coordinate 5,748 of CAZHOA010000027.1, forward strand.
ACATCAGCAGAAAGCGCATTCAACTTATCGAGAATGAGCTGACTGATATGAGGTCGGCTGTCAAAACCATTCATTGGCAAAGCAGCGTAAGGAAATTCGGTACGGAATGGCTTGTCATTCTTGTCGACGCCATCACCATACTGTGCTGCAAGCGGATCAGCTGTAAACGACGGGTGGAATATCGGATAGACAACCCCAGCTACAGACTTGAGTTCGATATCGGTAGAATCATCAGCTAAACGGCGACCATTTGGATAACCAGCAAGATCGCCACCGAGTACACCAAGTGAGCTCTCAGTTGCGGAAGGCTTGATAGCAACATTGAGGCGAAGTTCATCAGCTAAAGCCGGTGTATTCTGTGCTGTTGAACGTGTTAAACCTGGAATGCCATTGAGTAAGATTGCAATCAAATCATCGCGCTCCTTGCCAGAACCTGGTTCACCTTGCGGTGGTACTTTGATACCAAAGATCTTATTGGTCAATACGGCCAATTCAGGATTGGTATAGTAATGCGCAAACTGAGCATCAGTATAAGGCGCAACTGAGTTCCAATAATCCTTATCCTCCAATGGGATCACGGCTTCGTTGATCAATGGTTCGCCAAGACGAGATACTTGAACCCAATCATTTTCACGATCAGCTTTTGCTTCTTGGTTTTTTATTTTTTGCTCCAAAGCATGGATCTTGTTCAAGAGTACGGTGCGGCGATGTGCGTTCAAACCTTCAGGATTATTCAATTGATCCTGAAAATCACTGAGTTGTTGTTGAAGTTCTTGATCATTATCATCGGACATGACGTTTCTCTTGTGACGGTAAGCGGCAGTCCAGACACCGATCACTGCATTTTTGGCAACCGGCTTCGCTGGATCAAAACCAGTCTGTTGTTCCGGCATTTTGTGATCGAGGGTAACATCAGCTATAGGAACTTGCAGTGCGATAGTCTGGGTATTGTAACCAGCCAATCCATCAACGCCGCCGCCCTTGTTACCCGGCGGTTTTCTTACGGCTATGAGATCGAATACGCCGCCAAGCTCTACGAAAAATGGATCATCGATCTGGCCGGCAAAAACCTTCAGGTTACTTGCGCCATCCTTTACGTCCTTAACAGCTTCAGCTGAAAGGGCTGCGTAGTTTGGCATTGAGTGCACGCCCACATTCGAAGGCGCCACCGGCAAGTCATGCCCTAGTACAGTACGCGACACGACTTTACCTTTGTCATCGTAGGTTACTTTTGCCACGGTATAGGTCTGCTTCATATTCAAGTCGGCATCGTTTAATGAAGTAACCGGGCCGGTCGTCTGTTGGAATGTGTCGCCATTGGTTATCTTCGTTTTAAAACGAAACTCATACGAGATATCTTCACGACCATCGCCATCATTGTCTACTTTGATCGTATACAAGACATCATCGCCAAACTTGAAAAAGTTCGGGCCACCAGCCGGTTCCTCGAGAGGCACATAGTTTGCCAACAACGTTACCGTATCTGGTTTATTCGGACTGACAAAAGCATACACGTCAGTTGAATCTGCAACCGGATCCTGACTGATTAACGGTGCTTCGCGGTGACTTGAAGCAAAAACAGGACTAAAACCTGTCAAAAGAAAACCAGCCACAGCAAACAAAGCGATATATTTTTTGTTTATGTTTTGCATATGTTTTATAACTGTTAAAAATTAAAAAAGTATTGTCATACTTTTTTGTTATTATCAGCAGATCGTACAACTTTTCAATGAATTTTACATTAAACCACGGGCAGCTACGAGTAACAGCCCGTATCGACCAGTTTTCATTGAAAAAGCATCAAGAACCCTATTCCATAGCACACAACAAGATACCTGAATATCTACGTAGTGGTATGAATATAGGTCCCCTTTATATATCACAAATCAGCCGGCATTGCAAGCGCTGATGGCCGTTGTAAAACCAAAGAAAGAAGCCCTATCATTTCGGGCTTGTATTAAAATATTAAAACCACCTAGGCTGCCACGACATCTTCGAGCAGTTTAGCAATCTGAGTAGCGCTGTGCCGGATCAATGCTGCCGGCCAACATAACAGAGATCGCCTTTCAAAGATGGCGTCACTGACTTCCTTACTGGAGAAACTACGGCCTTCGATACGAGCATTATTTATACAAAAATAGGCCCCATAACCTCCCCCGGAAAACTTGACCCACGAGCAAAATCCAGGACGAGCCTGAGCTATATCGAGAAGTTTACTGTAAAAACTTGTGTAATCGAATTCCTGGCCGGTCATTTTTACCATGATCGGTATCAGGCCAGTGTTATCTTCGCGCACCACCAGAATGGAATATTCTGTCGTAATAGACGCGTCCTGCATATTCCCTCCTTTCATCGGGATGCATTGGATTTGAAAAGGAAACTAACCTTTACTGTACTATGGAAATAGTCACTGGTCAATATACCAGGCTGAGAAAAATTTTGTTCATAACTTTATACAATCCGTGTGGTACAATGACACCATTAAGAATTTGGTGAATAATGCCTTTTCACCGCGCTCCCATTACATTAACTTACTATTATGTTTGATATTGAAAAACAAACCATCGATGTCGTAAAAAAAGTCAGTCCAGCCGTGGTCAGTATAGTCATGTCAAAGCTCATGCCAGCTACGCGGGGTGTCCTGTTCCGGCCGTCCGGTTTTGGCATGGGCATACCCCTGCCGGAAGAAGAACTCAATAATCTTATTCAGATGGACCCCAATGCTCCCAAAGAAAAAGTACCGGTAGGCGGCGGCTCCGGCTTTATTGTGGATAGTGATGGCCTCATCGTAACGAATAAACACGTCGTCATTGAGGCTGAGGCCGATTACACCATCGTAATGAATAATGAGAAAGAATACGTCGGTCGTGTCATTTCACGAGATCCAATCAATGACGTTGCCATTGTCAAAATAGAAGCCAAGAAATTACCGACAGTCGTGCTGGGCGATTCGCATTCCGTTACGATTGGCCAAACAGCCATCGCAATTGGCAATGCCCTTGGTATGTTTAGCAACAGCGTCTCAAAAGGCATCATTTCCGGTCTCGGCCGCAAAATATCAGCGGCACTCGGCGCCGAAGGCGAGACAGAACACCTGCGCAATGTTATCCAGACAGACGTTGCAATTAATCAGGGCAATTCCGGTGGCCCGCTATTGAATCTCCAAGGAGAAGTCATCGGCATCAACACCGCCATCATGTATGGCGCACAAAACATCGGCTTTTCTATTCCCATTAACGCCGCCAAGGACGACCTGGAAGACATTATCAAGCGAGGCCGTATCATGAAACCATACCTCGGCCTGCGTTACATTATTTTGAACAAACAAATGCAACAACAATACACTCTGCCCGTCGACTACGGCGCACTCGTCATCAAGGATCATGTCCCCGGCAGCGAAGCGGTTATCAAGGACTCCCCCGCCCACGAAGCTGGGCTCAAAGAAAACGACATCATCCTCACAATCAACAAAGAAAAAATCAACGAGAAATACGACATTGCTGATGTCATACAACAATCAAAGATCGGCGATGAGATCCATATGACATACCTCAGAGACAACAAAACTCTCACCACCAAAGTCACACTCAAAGAGCGCAAATAGCTTACGCGTTTTACATTTCGTAGCGCACAACCTCAAACCGCAGCAATCGATTTTTTATAATTCGATGCTATACTATGCTCGTATGATCTATGCGACCAATCCACGAGCCCAGTTTGACTATACTATCCTCGAGACAATCGAGGCCGGTATTGTTTTGGACGGCTATGAAGTCAAAGCCATCCGCAAAGGCAAAGCTTCGCTCAAAGGCACGTATGTTCGCATCATCAACCAGGAAGCCTGGCTCATCGGCGCCACGATCGCTCCCTACCAGGCCGGTAATGTGCCTC
>CAZHOA010000028.1:0-9308 GCA_964534385.1 uncultured Candidatus Saccharibacteria bacterium
GGAGCCCTGCGGATTACCACAGGATAAACTCCGGCGACGAAATGCCAAAGCCAGCGACCGAGCGTCGAGCGAGGAAGTACTAAAGCACAGTAGTGCGTATGTACAGGCGTGGTGCGCGAGTGTACCCGTCACGAGGAAGTGCACGGGATTAGCAAAGCCCGTGCCCGACGGTTTCCCCGGTAATTAAAAAACCTACCTGATATCAAGTAGGTTGGACGTCACACATCACTAAACACTTTGAAGCAGTACCACACACAGCACAGGTACCGACATAGCAAAGATCAGTCACATCGTGGACATGCACTAGTAATCCAGCATCACAGCGCCGTATCATAATATCACTGTGGCACCAGACACAAAGTAATCGCCACGGACTATGTTGATTATTCAATGACTCTTGCTGCATGGGCGGTAGCTATCCATTCTTGAATAGGTATCACATCGAATTCAGCCATGAGATAGTAGAGCGCGCCATCAGTACCAATCAATAAACAATGATTATTTATCCGCGGTTCCTTATTTTCCCAAGACGCCTCGGCTATAATATACAGACTGAGTTCCTCAGTATATTTCTGAATTAATTCACGAATGTCATCGGGCAATGCAAAACCGAACGCTACAGAACGCTCAAAACTAGTATGATGGCACTTGCTTGCAAAGTTTATACATCTGCTAGATCCCTCGCATTCATGCGTAAAATCTAAAGGTGCACACATTGTATGGACTATCGGCTTTATTAAGTTAGTCAAACAGCTCCATACAGAACGCCCGTAGTTACCTTTGATGGTACATGACTGCGGCTTAGAAGTATCCCGAAGATCAAAAATGGCAAATTTTGGAAAATCGTCTTCTCCAACCCAAGATAATGGTTCAAGATCAAAAACTTTAAATAATCGCCCATAGTGTGCCAGAGACGTGACTGCGTCCCGCTCCTGTCTGATAATTCTGTTGTACTCATCCCGCCAAGAACGTATCTTGCCTTCTTCATGTCTCTTCTCACTTGATAGACGGTTAATCATGCCTTGAATACAATCCTTGACTACTTTTTCAACAGGTAACAGCAATTTAGACTTTTCAATCAGATCTATCAATGTCTGGTCTAAATCTTCAACATTCGATTCATGTTCTGCTATCCAATCATCAAGGTCACTTAATCTTTTTCCCTGTTGCTTAAACCAATCGTTGATCTTTGGATGGCACACCATATTTTCTTCCGTCACCGCCGTGGCGTATTCGCACGCCGCCCGCTCCAAGGAAAATTCGACCACAGATATAATAGTCTTCGCCATAAGCACCGCCTTTATAGTTATTAAAGTTCGCAGTCTATATTTAATCAAAAAATGATAAAATGTCAAGCTTGGTGAGGAAATTTGACTTTTTGTGAAAAAACTGAGTTCATCACTCGCACAACATTTGATATATATCGTGTATATCCATAATCCATAGCTTCATCACCTAACCCTCGGATCTCATCCGGGGTCTTTTTATGTAACAGTGACCCGATATCTTACAGCAAAAATCGCCGGACAAGCAAAGTAGCACTCAAAGCAACCACGTTGCCAAGCAAGAAACTGAGGGCATTCGTTGTCTTCTCATGAGATAGTTTGGGAGACGGCATAACATGCAAATCGAAATTCTGTGTTATTAATTCATCATCACCCCGATAAAAACGCACAAAAAGATTATAATCACCCAACTCGGGAAAAACACACGTGAAACCCGTAGCTTTCATTTTTTCGTGAATAATATTGGCGCTACACATCTGTTGACCGGCTCGATCAATCGTAGCGATCACATTTGTGAATGGAATAGAATTGTAGTTTGCCTGATCGAGCAGTTTTACATTGAAAAACAGGGGTTCGCCGGCCCGTAAATCTTTAACGGGATAATCGATATCGATCAAATATGAGTTTACAGTCGCAAAGACTGTACCACCATTACCATGTGCATACACAGTTACGCATTGGGCACATAGAAACGCAACACAAAATAAAAAACATAACGTTTTCATTATTCTCATCACTACATCACACTTTGTGATACAAACATGAAAATATAAGGAATGCCGATCGTCAAAACTGCCGCATGGTGACGGGATAACAGTGCACAAACATTCTGGAAAATAATAAAGGCAACGATACTCCGTTGCCTGGTTTGGGAAACTCTTTCTCGGGGGGCGTCTTCTCAGCGCGAGCCCGAGAGTCGAGCCATACGTCTCTTCCGACTCGCAGACGGCCGGCTGCGAACCCGATACGTCGGCTCATAGCCGAACATTCTCGTTTGGGCCCCGCCACTACCACTCGAGGTTGCTCTTATCTTTTTCTCGGAGCTCTCTGGCTCGAGTTTAAAGATCTTTCGCCCATTTGCGAGACGAATGACCTCTTTAATATTCATCTAAAATCCTCCTAAAGTTTTAAATTTTTATTACCTCACCATAATATCATATATATTAATATATGTCAATAGGAGGCTGCGCGCCAGCTTGGATGGAACCACAGCAAATATGCCCTTGCAAATGGTATAATTATGGGTAATTATTAAGATATGTCATTAAAATCAAACCATTTAACCATTCTCGTACTGGCGACACTATTCGCGTTACCCTTCATGACGTCCGCCCATGAGCGCCAGGTGTTTCGTGTCGGCGACAAGACATATTTGTTTGTGGTGGGCAGTTTAAACGAACCGGCAGTTGTCGATGACAAATCGGGCGTTGATCTGCGCGTTAAGCTTGCCGATCCGAAGCATCCCGAAGACTCCTCGGCACCACATGCGCAGCCAGTCGAAGGTCTCGAAAAAACACTCAAAGTCGAGGTCAGCGCCGGAAACAGGAAGAAAGTATTCGATCTCGAGCCAGCCTACAAAGACCCGGGCGCGTACCGAGCGGTATTCTATCCGACGGTTGCTACCACCTTGCAGTATCGCATTTTTGGCACTTTGAACGATGTACCAGTTGATGTAGCGTTTTCCTGTGTGTCCAGTGCTGATGGGAAACACGCGCAAGATCAGAGCGCCGTACAACTGTCAGACAAAGTGAGTCGGATTATGAAAATCGGAGCTTTCGGTTGTCCTCTACCAAAGTCAGACCTTGGTTTTCCGGAACAGTCTACATCGTTGTATGACCTTGGACATCCTTCAACATCCCATAGCATCGAATATGCCGCGCTTGGCTTAGCTATTGTGTCGTTCCTGATCGCCCTTGGGGCGTTTTTACGTTCGTGAAATCAAAAATATTTTTCATCGTATTGGTTATTTTCAACCTCTGCGCACTGCCACGCCTTGCCTTGGCGCATGCGACACCGCTGCTCTACGAACCGGCAGCATCGAGCCATCTCACCACCGTGCCATCAACGGTTGGTATCACATTCAGCGAAAAGATTGAACCGCGCGCCAGTGTTATTAAAGTATTTGCACCTGATGGAAAGGACAGCACCGCTGAATCCACTCACGTCGACAGGCAAGATCCGCATCGTCTCAGCGTAGCAATTCACCCCGCCGGTGACGGCAGCTATACCGTCTCCTGGGAAGTAATCTCAGCCGATGATGGTCATTTTACCAAAGGCGCTTTTGCCTTTTCTGTCGGTCCGATCACTCGGGTCACTTCGACATCGGCCTCGTCGATCACAAAACCGGACTTTACCATACAACACAGTTCTGATTTTACTGAAGCCGCCACAATAGCTTTGGAATTATTCGGGCAAGCACTGCTATTGGGTGGTTTTGTTGTGTTGGTTTTCATCTGGCGACCCATTAAGAAACGATACACCGCGACACTGGATAGGAGCCATGTCGCCGCTTTTACATCGCGCTTTCAGATACTTGTCATTACAGCCGTACTTTTTATTGTTGCCGGCACATTATCTTATCTCGTACTCAAAAGCGCAACACTAGCCAACAATACATCAACCTCATTCGTATCAGCTTTGCATATATTTATCAGTACTGTTTCCGCGCGCTATGCAATCTACAGGCTTATCGATGCACTGATAATTCTGATCATTTTTGTTTTTTACAACAAAAAAATATATCAGCTAGGACAACACAATCTGGTCAATATCATAGTGTATGCTCTATTGATCTGCGCTATCGTTTTGCGTGTCCGTGTCAGTCACGCGGCGGCTTCGTCGTTTCATCCCATACTATCGGTTATCATCAATTCCCTCCACCTCCTTTTTAAAAATATCTGGACCGGCAGTCTTGCGGCATTTATTTTTCTTCTGTCACCGATATACCGCAAAACAAAAAACGCAACGCTTATTGCCAACGCTCTGACACAATTTTCCAAAATTGCCAGTGTCTGTTTCGGTGTTGTAGGTGCGACCGGCGTCTACATTATCTGGCTCGATTTAAAGACACCGGCCAATCTACTCATGACCAGCTGGGGATTGTGGTTTGCCATTCTCAGCATCTTTACGGCTATTTTGATTGGCTTGCGCCTGTATCAGCAGCTAGTTCTCGAGCGAAGACTAGAGGCTCAACTCACTGTCGGCAGAGACAAACACCTGGATGCGCTACTGGAAAAAATCAGCATCACGCTCCCCTTCGAAATGTATATCGGCATGGCGATACTTTTTGTGACAAGCGTTTTGATCATTACCACGCCGCCACTCAATCACTATCATAGCTTTGTACGGCAAACCGACAGTCAAGGCCTGCATATGCAGCTCGCGGAGCATCCGTATGAAGACGGGCAATTTCTGATCACTATTACAGAAGCTAGAGGTCAATCAAAACATGCGATCCAAAATATCACCGTAACCGCGATAGAAGATCAAGACAACATCGGACCGATCACCATTCCCGTCGAGCAACGCTTCGATGGCGGTTATGTATTTTCGGAACATACTCTGTCACTACCAGGAATCTGGCATATTACGATCAACGCACACCAAGACAACGCCTATGACGCAATAGCACAATTCACCATCAATTATCCGCAAGAGATTCTCTATGATCATGCGCACCGCAATACACGGCACCTGGATATATTCGCCCTCACGAGTATCATCTTAGCTATCGGCGCTGGTATCTCCGGCTTCATTCTGTATGCTATTAGTGCACACTTAAGTCAACGGATTGAGCACATTACACGAACAGTTACTACCACCAACCCGTCGCTGCATATGACCGGTTCCTGGTTTATTCCACTAGTTGTGATTCTTATCCTTATTCACGGCTTATCCGGCAACCACACAAACCATTCCGGTCTTCTGCGGAGTTCATTTCAAAAACTGTGCCAAGCCCGCGGTAATACCTGGGACGAACGCCCGCCAGAACGCAACAGCATAGTCACCACGCCAATCGCCACCAATGGTTGCACTGTTATGTATAACCATCAAACATTCCATTTCGCCGACCAGCGGGAATATATCTATTTCACGGATAGAATTTGACACATCAGTACATAGGTGCTAGAATCGTGGGACCTATGAGAACGATAAATAATTTGTACTAACACGGAAACCGATATGTTCTTGTAGGCCACCGTCATCCTATGTAATGGACGATTAGTGGCGTGTTGAGTAGTATCAAAACGACTATCATCGTGTCCATCACATAGTCACTACCTTTGGCAAGACGAGCAAGGGGCTGTCTGATATCTCCGATATCAACGATTTGCGGAATGTCTTGCCACTTTCTCAGAGTAACTCAGACCCTAACGGGTCTTTTTTATTGGACTACAATATAATCAAACGGACAATCCCCAAAATTAAAAAGTCTACCACTACAGGTAGACTCCAAACCCCACATAAATTAATCATCGAGCTGGTGCAGCAACATATTCGGCACACCGACCAGCAGTGCACAGAACATGTAACCGACACTGTACCAGAAACCAATGGCTTCAAAGATACAGGCCGTGACAAAAATGGACGGAACAGACTGAAAGAATGTTCTCACCATCCCGCTTGCACTGGTGCCCTTTTGATAAAAGCAGTACAAAACGGCTATGATGAATATTCGGTAAGCAATATCGGTCGATACGAAGCTCATCAACCAATAGCTGACGTAGATAGACGCCACCAAAACAGCAGCGACAACACCGAACATCAAGACAAACAGTACAATGGCCAACGCCATTGGACAGTTCTTTATCTTCAGAGAAAACCCTCCACCAATGCCATTCCGATCCAGGAGTGCAACATCAAGCACTAGTGTAATCACAGAGCTGGCAAAAATGCCAAACAAAACGTAGTCGCTAGGTTGCCAGCCCGTCAGTACAAAACCGCCCGAACTACTCAACCACTGCAGACTGTCGGTGATCGGTTTGGTCATCAAGCCATAGCTCACACTGGCACACAGCAAGGAATACAGGGCAATCATCATATCGATACCGTTCACACGTTGCAGCTTCGCTGTCGAAAACAAAATCGCATTCGACATGAAGTGCGTCATGATCGCACCGGTTAAACCATGCGATACAAAAGCATATGAGAAAAAGATACCCCCAATAAACTGCGGCAGTACGCGAATCACGCTTCGGTCTTCTGGATTTTTAAAGTTCCTCAAATGAACTAACGACCAAATACCATTACCCAAAAAGAACAGAACGTAGAAGGCAGTAGTACCGGGAAACACTTGCCACAAGCCACCTAGGAATAACAGCCGGGCAAATAGTTCCTCGATACTTGTCACCATGAAAAATACCTTAAAGTACTGGCCCTCTCGGGCTACCAGGACGTCGCCAACAGAATGATCACCGCGATGTTTCCCCACCAGCACGAGCATAACAAAAAGTGACGCAATCGAGGATATAACATCCCAGCTTGCCAGCGTGAATGAAGTCAGTAGCATCGACAACATGTCGTGCACTCTATTGATTTCAAGAGGATGCCCGGATAGCATCAGGAATATACCATGCCGAATTCCAGACGTATCAGCATACCGATACGCAATCCAACCGATCAGCGTCAACAAGAATAAAGCCGACCAGCTACCTAACGGGTTCGTTTCGGTCTTTTTTAATACCGGCCGGGCCACCTGAACACTCTTAAATATCGTCTGTAGAACATCACTAATTTTCATTTCTCTCTCCTTCTGATTTTAAGTTACTGCGGTAAGAAAGCTTCAACTCTCTCACACGGCACACACGCTAATACTGGGCCGCCAGGTTCATAAAAATAGGCAAAACACAGCCCAGTGTGCTGATCTTTAATATAGTGGATCCGAGCAACTACCTCGGCCTGTACTGCTATTCTCTCAAGCTTTTCGGCAGCTTGTTGTTCCTGTTCAATCTGTTCTGCAGTCTTTTCTGGAGTCTTTGGTGTCTCAACAGAACACCCAACCGCTCCTACAAGCAAGACCCAATACACAACAACGAGCACAAACAATAGCCACAACATCGAAGTACGCTTCATATACTCTCCTCATTTGAATATATTTTAAAAGAAAAACTGTCGACTTATTATATTACAAAATATATAATATGTCAACTAGAGTTTAGCGCCGCCGGCTTGCTGGAGAACGTTTGACGAAAATGTGTAGGTAATAGCTTGCTGCTGACGAAAACGTTCCTCGGCAAGGGCTATGAGTTTAGAGACTAATTCAACATCCGAGACGCCGGCTTTGCGCCAATTGTGAGCATAGAGACTGCCCGGTAAGGTATTGACCTCGTTGACGTAGAGTTTGTTTGAATTGCTATTCACAAGAAAATCCACCCGGGCAATACCGGAACAGCCAAGAATACGGTATACCTGACGACCATACTCTCTGACGCGTGCTGCCAGATCATCACTGATCATCGCGGGAATTTCGCTGTATTGACTATTGACACCACCACCTGTCTTCTGACCCGAAAGATATTTATCATTAAAATCAAAAAACTCTGTCTTATTGAGTGGGCGTTCGATATGCGCATACTGGATGGTATCGTTACCAATCATCGGCAACGTCAATTCGATCAGAGGTTCAATCGCTTCTTCAATCAAGACTTTTTCATCATAGTACAGAGCCACTTCAATGGCATTCCTGAGATCTGTTTCGTTTTTGACTTTACACATGGCGATACTCGAACCCAGGTGAACCGGTTTCACAAACAACGGCCAGGTAAGCTTTGATATTTTGCCCATCAATGCGTCGTGCTGGCTTTCCCATTCGGCTTTCGTAAACCAAACATACGGAACGACAGGAATATGCTCGGCTTCGATCACTTGCTTCGTGAGTACCTTGTCCATGGCAACCGCCGACGCAGCCAGATCACAACCGACAAAAGGTACCGCTGCCATACGTAATAGACCCATCAAACTGCCATCTTCGCCAAACGTACCATGCATTGCCGGAAAAACTATGTCAATCTTCACACTGCGCGATCGCAAGCCAGGCCAGATAATATACAGACCGTTGTCAAACAGCAATTGGATCTTCTTTTGTTGGACGAGTTGAGACTCAAAATCGGGATTTTTAAAAAATGCCATGTCGTTCATTACCTGATCGGCATACCAAGAACCATCTTTGGCAACATAAACCGGCCAAACATCGTACTGGCCGGTGATTAAAAGCGACTCAATAATCGGCGTATGCGCGGTAATAATCGACACATCGTGTTCAGCACTACGCCCACCAAATATAACGGCAATGGTCTTTTTCATACTATTACATGGTACCAGCTGGTCACGTGACACGCAATATTAGTGCGTAGAGGGCTGAAAATTTGTTTTACTCAAAAATAAAAACCCCGTGCTTCGAGGCAAGCAAAGGGTTAAGCTACACTGCGAGCAAAGCCGAAGAGCAATACGAGCTCAAGTAGCTGTCAAGCCAACTGAAACTCCGGTTCCACTCACCGTCGACAAAGTACAAGAAGCGAACAGACAAGCTGCCAGCAGCGCTGCAATAGATTGTGCCCCAGAAAAAGATACATCTGATCTTTCTATTTTCATCTTGTTTCCAATATTCAGGTATCAGTTCTTTATGAGCTAACAGATAATCGAGAACATTAGCAGGTAGGACAAAGAAATTGACAAGTTTTCTGCTAAGCTGATTGCCATTGATAAAACCTTCACCCCGTTGCTCATCGGCTAAATATAAGCTGACTGCCGTAGGGTTAAACCGCCACATTCCTCTGGCTCGACTGACTATTTGGTCTTCAGGTCGTATTGACCAGCCCTCGGGTATGTATGGCTGAGCATCCAGATCGATTATGTGATCTGACCTAGTATCGTTGTGCGTAGTAATAATATGATGTCCTGTTGATGAGTCCGTGTTACTACTACAGAGTAATAGGATTTCTTGCATTCTATACCTATCTATTCTCCCTGTGTTCAATAGATCAAAAAACTGTTTGATTTGAGCATCGGTCGGAGCCGGGTCTT
>CAZHOA010000029.1:0-9304 GCA_964534385.1 uncultured Candidatus Saccharibacteria bacterium
TGATATTGGTCAAGCTTGATACGTACTACCATCTTTGGTCCAATAAAAAACGCCCTTATGGCGTTGTGGATCTATGGCAGGATCCGGATTTGCAATTTTAAACGGCTGGAGACTGTACATCGCTTGCCGTTGCCGAAGATAAGCGTGGTCTGACCCGGGTCGAAGTGTGTTTGATGATTACCGTCGGTGAAAATAATCACCGTCTTGCCCTCACGGATAGCATCGCCGGGGCTGTGATATTCTTCGGTTGTTCGGTGTGTGTTGGCTTCTTTGGGAGGCCAACCGGGTTCATATACATCATCACTATCTCGAGATCCCTCGAGTCCGTCAAATGTTGCGTATCCTTGTGGGTCTCCCTCTGTATCTCTATATTGCATTGCATTTCTCCTTTGTGATATTGATCTTACAAAAATCTGATCATCAGTATATATCAATTTCGAATATTTGTCAAAATATTGACAATGGCCTCGAAATGATCAATAATAGCGGCATATTTCATTATTCCTTCATATGTGGATGGTCGAATGAAATAGTAGAGTAGTACGTCGACGACGCAACGTTTTAATGATAAAAAATTTTAAAAAATAAAAAGCGCACTATGAGAATTTTAATTATCGAAGATGAGGAAAAACTCGCGGCCTCTCTCAAAAAAGGTCTCGAGCGGGAGGGCTATGCGGTGGATTATGTCGTTGACGGCGAAACGGGTCAGCGGCGCATTGAAATGTATTATAAGGACTACGATCTGATTGTGCTCGATCTGATGCTGCCCAAGAAAGACGGCTTTGAAATATGCCGCAATGTGCGCAAACAAAATATTACGACCCCGATCCTCGTGTTGACGGCGCGCGATGCCGTTGACGATAAAGTCGAAGCTTTGAATGCCGGCGCAGATGACTATCTGGTCAAGCCGTTCTCGTTTGAAGAATTAATAGCTCGGATTCATGCTATTTTGCGTCGACCGGAACCGGTGTTGCCATCGGAACTTCGCGTCAAAGATCTTGTACTCGACACAGTGGCGAGGAAAGTATACCGCCGTAATCAAGAAATTTTATTAACTTTGAAAGAATATGGCCTATTGGAATACCTGATGCGCCACCCAAATCAAGTGATCACCCGTGAACGCATGATCGATCATCTGTGGGATTTTGCTTTTGACTCATTTAGCAATGTCGTCGATGTGCATATTAAAAATCTCCGTAAAAAGATAGACAGTGACTACGATGAAAAACTATTGGAAACAATTCGCGGTGTGGGCTACAAGATTAGGGGATGATCCCTTCTGGCGCAGCCGTCTGCGTTTTACGCTGGCCTATCTACTCACCATGGTGGCCGCTTTTATGGGCGGTTACTTTGTTTTGCGCCACATTCGTACAGAGATCATATCTCAGTATCTAGTGACTCATCTTGTGCATCAAAATACTGAAGTCGCAACACAAGAAATTAACATGCTACTTAATCCTCTTACCTTGCGACTGTTCCTCACGTTGTCCCTGTGTGTTAGCGTTCTGGGCTATTTTATTGCACCATTGGTGCTAATGCCGTTGCGCAATATTGTGCGCGCGCAGAAACGATTTATCGCGGATGCCTCGCATGAGTTGCGCACGCCATTGTCAATTATCAAAGCCGATTCTGAGATCGCAATTCTTGATGGAGCGCATATACAAGCCAGCGAAGCTATCGCCACGCTGCAGAGCAATTTGGAGGAGGTCGATCGGATGTCAAAGATTATCGAGAATCTGCTCAGTCTATCGTTCTATGATAACAAAGTCACAGAAGTGCCATTCTCGAGAATTGATCTGGCTCAGATTGTTTCGCATTTTATCCAGAAAGCGCAGACGTTAGCTTTGAAAAAAGGCGTTAAGCTCTATATGATCAAAAATGAAACTGCAATCATGCTGGGTAATCGGATCGCTTTGGAGCAGATGACGATGAATCTGGTGCGGAATGCGATTTTCTATACTCCCCAAGGCGGTAGCGTCACTATTTCTATACAAAACAAAAACCCGAATACGGTCGAATTATGCATTCAGGATACCGGTATCGGTATTGCACCGGCGGATTTGCCGAATATTTTTAATCCGTTTTATCGTGTCAGCGGTCACCACAACAAAAGCAATTCAGGTCTCGGTCTCACTATAGTCAAAAAAATCGTTGATCGCCACAACGGGTTGATTTATGCCAAAAGCGAATTGGGTCGCGGTACGTTGTTCACCGTCATCCTGCCGACAGTGCCGGCTTAGTTCAATGGCACTATTTGTATTCACAGTCCATTCACATAGGAGTACTACGATGAGGGTGGATGCATAGTTTACGGTGTAGGTATAGCGACATTAGAGGATTCTGATTTGCATCGCGGGTCGCAAGTCTCGGCTATCACAGGATCTGCAAGACGACTGGGGGTAGCGGGATTGTGTGCTTACGACAAATTGGCAGGCGGTACAAGAACATAGCACGACCAATGAAGCATCGCTGCAATCTGGAACAAGTTTCCAAAATCCAGATGTACGACCCCAATGCGCAGATTGTTGACTGCGCATTGGGGTTTTGTGGTGATTGTCTGTCTATACTGCTCGTCCTTTCTATATGTTAATCAGACGATATTCGCGTAATTGAACATCCATGAAGTCGGTGCGGATACCGGCAGCGGCTTTGGCTGTAATCGGTGATCCGTTCGCACCAGCATCGGTAGTCTGGGCGATTAATGTCCAGGTGCCTGTGTGACCGACGTCCATGTAGAGTTTAATGGTGACACTGCCATCAGCGTTGTCGGTGACAATGCTGCGCAAGCCAATCGATGTATTGTGCGGTAATAGGTTGGTGTTTGATGAACGGTCATAGGTTCCCGGGAATATTTTGTTGTACGCCAGGGTGGTATAGACGCCATTCTGTTTTTTCTTGATCACTGCGTAACCATCGACTCGGATTCCCGTATAGTAGAGATTTTGACTATCGACATAGTGATTAAAGAATAGCAATCCATTGTGTCCGTCACGGTTGGGACTGCTGCTGAAATTGTCTTTCGTGATGGTGAAGTATCCTTCTTGTTGTACGTTTTGCCAGAGCGTACGGGTGACTAAACGAAATATATTTTGCGGATGGGCGCCATTGTCGGTATCTGTGGGATTTGCGCTGGCGTATGCTTTGTACCAGGGATCTAATGATGAGAGAGCGCCTTGGATGGTCGCACCAATGCCATTATTGATCGTAAAGTAGCCGCCCGAATTAAGCCACCAGTCACTGCTCGTGCTGTCCGATTGTGTGCCAGTCTCCTGAATCGTCGCATCTTGAGACAAACCGTAACCGGGTACAACTACCGACGGACTTGGACTTGGGGATGGTGTAGGTGTAATAGTGGGCACTGGGGTATCAGACGCTGTGGGCGTAGGTGTTGCCGACACCGTCGGCGATGGTGTAGATAATGGTGTTGTCGTTGTTGATGGGGATGCTGTCGCGGCGTCTGTCGTGATTAATCTGTAATCATCATAGGCTACATCCATGAAGTCAGAGCGAATGCCGTTTGTTCCGATGCTGGTGATGGGAGTATGCGTATCGCGTGCTTGTGTGGCGAGTTTCCAAGTTCCGGTATGCCCGATATCGGTGTAGAGATTGATGGTGACGGTCTGGTCAGCGTTTGTTGTCGTGAGAATGCGCAGGCCAATCGGAATATTTTTAGGAATCAAATCCGGATGCGTACTACTAAAGCTGCCTGCTAACAATGTAGCGTCGGCCAATGTTGTATAGATGCCGTTTTGTTTTTTCTTGATCACTGTATGACCATCTGCACGGACACTGCCGAAATAGTACGTCGCGTCATTCTGATAGCGGCTGAGGAGGGCGACGTTGTTATAGGGATGGATGTTCTGCGAATTGCTGAGATTGTCGTGGGCGATAGTGAAATAAATTTCTTGCTGGCTGTTGTCCCAGGCGTGACGGGTCAGCATGGAGAATACGTTTTGTGGATGATAGCCGTTGTCGGTGCCTTGTGGATTTGATGCGGCATAACGAAGGCGCCATTTTTGATTGTCAGACAGGCTGCCCTGGTTGGTCATACCTTGACCGTCTTTGAGTACGAACAAGCCACCGGAATTTAACCACCAATACGGGCTTGAGCTTGTATCGGCGGTTGAAGATTCTTCGAGTGTGCCATTCGTATGAAAGTCATACGTAAAGGTTGACGGAAATTGTGCCGCGGTTGTTGCGGATGCCGGACGATGTGCTAAGAGCGGGTACAAAAGCGTGAGAAAAAGAACACTGATTACAATGGAATTTTTCGTATAATTTTGTTTCATATGTGGCGCATTATTTTCATGAAGATCTTCATGAAAAGTCTATATTTCATGAAGGTAAAATGAGAATGCACCAGTACTATACGTGCTGTATTTTTTTTGTCCAGTCGTGCTATCAACATGGCAGAAAAATAAAAAAATCGTTTCGGGGTTGAAACGATTTCCACTATGTGGTGTGCGACTACATTATTGTGCGAATGACTTGGTCATTTGTCACAACAGGAATCTGTTTTTGAATAATATAGTCAATGATCTGTTGTAGCATATCCGGCGGGATGCTATAGGTATCATCGCTTACCTCAATACGATGAAATACAAGAATTAACCAGACGTTGTTCGCGGCAGCAGTATCGATCCAGCTCTTAATCTGATCAAGCGTTACGAATGATCTGATGCCCTGTCTCTGAAGCAGGAAGCGATTGTTGTCGATTGTGTTGTAGCCGCCATCGGTTGTGCGCGCGCCAAGAAACCCGGCATCTTTAACTACCTGAACAACGGTATCGTTGTAGCCGCCAAAAGGATATGCAAAGGTTTCTACAGATGTAACACCGATGGCTAACAGATCCGCCTTCGAGCCGGCAATTTCGTTGCGCATTTGATCAACCGTAAGGGTCGTCAAATCTGGATGTGTTCTGGTATGAGCGCCGATCTCATGTCCCGCGGCCTGCATTGCTAGTACTTCATTGGCATTGACATAACCAGGGAAATTAAATCTCCCGGTGATGATGTACTGAGTACTTTTCAAGCCCGCCTTGTTGAGGATCGGTAGGCCGTTCTCGTAGGTACTTCGGGTACCATCGTCAAAGTTTAATGATACCATGCCGTTGAACGATGATAGTACTAACGCGTAGTTGTCAACCGTCAGCGCGCCGATGTTTTTGATCAGATGGAAGATGGTCAAAGACACAACGTTTGCCGGAACCGTAAAGGGGACTGAGATGTGCTGCCAATCCGTTGTCGGCAATAACCGTGCGATGTCGAGATATTGAAACGTGCCATCTTTCATTCTGAATTGAACTGTGATGAAACTTCTGATTGCGCAGTTGTAGTCGTCTGAGAAAGTGTAGACTCCAGGTATTACCGCGATTTCTCTAAAGTACCATTTCGCGTCTCCGCTAACGTAATCAAGAATTTTTACACGGGCGCCGGTGGTACTGTTGAAACCAGCCACCGGGTACACAAATAGAGGCTGATTGATGCCATAGTGTCCCTGCGCCCACGATGCCGGTTGTCCATTTGCTCCTTGTTGTTCAAGAGATGGATTGGGAATAAGATTGGTCGCTGCCACTGCTATGCCTCCGCGTGCACTCATGATGATACACGCTAAAACCATCAGTACAAACATGACACTCCGA
Source organism: uncultured Candidatus Saccharibacteria bacterium (assembly GCA_964534385.1). Classification (GTDB taxonomy): domain Bacteria; phylum Patescibacteriota; class Minisyncoccia; order 2-02-FULL-40-12; family IGHO2-01-FULL-4-A; genus CAYUQA01. The sequence continues at coordinate 5,642 of CAZHOA010000029.1, forward strand.
TGATGTCTCATACGTATGCTTTACTCCTTGTAACCCTTTTGATGTTGGAAAAGTGCAAAGTCCACCTCCTGAAGATACTAAAAACCTAATGAACAATGCATTAAATTTTACGGGGTCGGTATACCGGTAATCGAAATATTTTTCACTGCGAGTTCGCTATGATTGAGCACCGGATCCCAGACCTTTATGCCGACACCGCCGCGGCTGAGTGTTGGATCCAGGAAATCAGTCGTAGCTATTTCTTTGCCGTTCAAAAAACATTGCACGTTGCGATTTTGAACCCTGATACCAATATTAAAATCGCCGTCGGGCAATCCGGAATAGGGCAAGCCTTTAATAACGCGCGAACTGCCCAATATCTTTTGGTCAATGTGCAGGAGAGCGCGGCCGAAATTACAACCGACAAAATCATCATTATCCTGGAAGCGACCCAAGATGGCTACCTCGCTGCCCTGGTGCATGTTGACGGTCGCGGTTGCCATATAATCGTACCAGCCAAAAGAGCCGCTCAGGAATGCGACGCCACCGCCGGTTGTATCTGAACCCCCTAGCATCATTGTGCCATCTTGAAATGATAACTTGCCCCAGTTTTCAGTCCAGCCAGTTGTGGTATCAAAATGCGTAAGGCTGTAGGGCAATGCCCGCGCGCGCTGCGACTCAAGAAAATTCAACAGGTCAGCTCCTGTCCATTGCGGCCGTACGTCAATGCGTTTGATCATGTATGTTTTTGGATCGGGATAATTGAATGTTGATCCGCCGGATGGCCACATTTGGTACATGGTCATCTCATACAGCGAGTGCACGGTATCGAGAATGATCGGACGTGACTCTGGAAAATTGACGCTCGTTTGTCCGAAGTCACCGAAGGGCAAGGCATAGCTCAAGGAGTTGATAGTAAATGTGTCATCCATTTCTTTTTTAGCGTCGAGAAGATCGGTGTAGATGCGCGTTTGTAATTCCTCGGCTGTTTCGAAACGCTGCTCCGAATCGAGCCAGAGCTTGTTGCTCATAAAATGCCCTTTCGCGCCTTGAGGTGAGACGATATACAGGTCATGGTCATTTTTGCCGTGCGATTGCAATTCCCAGCGGCCACTTGCCTGCATACGTTGTAACTCATCAGTTGAAAGATAGAATGGAGTCTTGCCGAGCCGGTTCATAATAACGTACATCACTGCCTTATATCCCAATTTTTTTAAAAGCGGATCAGCCGGATAGTAGCTATCTCTGCGGCCGTCATCGAACGTCAGAATAAATGACTTGTCGGGCAGTTTTCTGTGGCCTTTCATGAAATCATAAAATTCTTCAATGTCAATTGTGTGGTAGCCTGCCTTGTGAAGCGCCAACATTTGATCTGTAAAATTGTTCAGCGTTACATTCAAGCCGTCGGATTTGTCCAGGAGTCCGTGGTAGAGCAGGATGGGTACTGATTCAGCGTACGCTTGGGTGCCGGCCGGTGTTGTCTGTGGCGTAACAGTGTGTGTGTAGGCATTGTAATAGTATTTTATATCTTTCATCCGAACAGACAGAATATCGTTCTGATACTGTAGAAACAGATAACCGCTCAGCGCAAAGAAAATGAAAAAGACGGACAGCAACGTCATTTTTGTGTTGATTGATTTTGTTGAAATGAATGAGTTGTTCATAGTATATTTGTGAGCTTGACCACTACCGTGTGCCCCAACGGGCGTCGCGCAAATTTAATATCGCATAGGGCAGCTGCCATACCAGAACCAAAGACGATAGAGAAGCGAATAAAACACCGTAGAACCATTTGCGGTCATGGACGTACAACTGATAATACAAACCATATACCATGGCCATGAGCGCTAAACCGCTGAGGTAGGCAAGTGGTGCGGCGCCGGTGTGGTACGGATACCAGATAAAGGCGCGTAGTATGATGATCGGTGACAGCAAGGGCAAAATCACACCCAAATAAAACGAGACGCTCATGATCGGATTTTTACGCCACATAAATTGCGACGCAATGAAATTTTCCCGCAGCCAGGATTTTTTCCAACGTAGCTGTTGGCGAGTAAATTGCCGAATCGTATCTGGCACTATGGTGTGAGCGATTGCTTCCGGCGCGAACAGCGCCTGATAGCCGTTGCGGAGTAGGAGATTCGTCAGACTCCGATCATCGCCGTAGGTACAGCGTACACCGAGAAATGTTTGGTGTACCCAGGTATCGAGTACGGGCATAATGTAGGAGCGGCGGTAAGCAGCGCAACAGCCTGAACAGCATGTAACAGTTCCGAAAAGCGCTTCGGCTGCTTTGTACGCTTTAAATGCCACAAAATATCTGACGGCTTGCATTTTGGTGAGAGCGTTGGTCTCTGCGTTGGCAACATAGGCATGTCCGGCAACGGCACCGACGGACGGTTCTTTAAAATATTTAGTGAAAGCTTTCGTGATACCCTTGTCGGCGAAGCTATCCGAATCGATAAAAATAATAATGTCGTGGTTCGATTTTCGGACGCATTCAGCCATGCCATCACGTTTGCCGCGATTTATCTTCCAATCAACGATTCGGATCGATACTCCGTTTTGCTCAGCAACTTTCTGCGCTGCTTGCATTTCGGACAATGTGTTGTCTGTCGAGCCATCGTTGACTGCAATGATGTCAAACTTATCTTTTGGATAATCAGTTGTGACTAAGTGTAAAATAGTTTCGCGTATGTTATCGCCCTCGTTTTTTGCCGGGATTGCGAAGGAAACCGTCGGTTCATAATTGGGATCAAATTTGCCAGGATCAATCTCGTAAAAATAGGCCAGCAGAAAACGGCTCAAAATATATATCGAGACGGCAACGCTGTAGCTGGCGAAGAAGATGCCCGCATGGAGCTGACGAATACTGGCGATCTTAATGAAGAATATAACGTAGACCATGAAGAAGAATACGATCTTGGTGTTGAGATGTTGAATTCTCAATTTCTTCATGATCTTTTCGATCGGCGCCACCTCAGTGGAAAAGAATTTTTTGGCTATTGTTGTTGCCATTACAGACCATATAATCAGTCGTGTATTAAGTTGGTGTGAAGGCTGGGAGGTAAAATAAAAAAACCGACCCAGGGGGGTCGGTAGATGAGAGAATCTTAATTTAATAACGGAGGTGGCTGAAAAGCTGTGAGTTGCTCTCACCCTTCCACTCTTGGAGTCGAAACACAATGTCCCGATCCTGAAGCGTGGCAACTCTGAGGTCGCTTTCATAAGCGGCGAAATCGCCATTGGGGAGATATCCGCCAAAATCCCAACCTAGAATCGTCGGGGGCAGAAATGGTCGGAGCTCCTCCGATATCTTGTCGGTGTAGTGTACCTTAGTGCCGTTCTGTAGATCGTCGCTACTAAACGCGACAAAATGATCAACCAGAACCGGCTTGCCGACTTGAGGTTCATGACCATCGTGGCCATCGAGTCCTTGGATCACTAGTTCATGACTATTCGGATGACCTGGATTGACCGGTGTCCATACCATGATTACATCCGAACGTAACGCTTCTCGCTGCCTGAAGCCAAACAACGCAAAGCTATAGAAACCACCCATCCGCTCGTCGTAGGATTTCAATATGCGCTCATCTACGGTGGGACGTTTCCTGGGATCGAACTGATAGAACACAATCGGAATCTTAGTAGCTTCGTTTGCATACGCGACGTCATACATCCCGT
>CAZHOA010000030.1:0-7770 GCA_964534385.1 uncultured Candidatus Saccharibacteria bacterium
CGGCGAAAAAACGGCCATTACACTCATAAAAGAATTTGGCAGTCTCGAGAATCTCTACACTGAGATTGAAAAACCAAACAGCACCCACACAATTTCCGCCAAATTAAAAGACAAGCTCATACAGAACAAAGACATGGCCTCGCTATCACAAGAACTTTCAAGAATTTATACGGATCTTGAGTTTGATTTTGCATTAGAAAAAACTGCCTGGCGCGATCATCTAAATCGAAAAAGTATCGAAGACAAGTTTAGATATTATGGTTTTAATACACTTCTCAAACGCCTCGATGAGATCATGGTGGTAGTCAGCCAACCGACGCTATCAGTACCTTCCCAAACACCCCCCGCAACCACTATCATCTCTCTAGAGCAAGCCCCCGAAGCCCAGCAGCTCATGACATCATTGCAACCAAACCAGACTATTGCCTTGTTACTCGATGAAGATAATCGACTTCTGATCGCTCCCAACGATCATAGCGTCTTTGCCGTTACTCCAGACAAGCTATCCCTGATCACTAGTATGCTCAGTGATGACCACACACCCAAGATTATCCATGATGCGAAACCACTCTATACATTGCTCAAAAAACACGGCATAGCATTGGACGGTATTCAATTGGACACCAAAATCGCCGCCTACATCCTGTACCCCGAAATGAAAGATTATTCACCAGTACACATCATGTATCAGATCCTCAACGAAACCATAGACGCCTCGAGCGCGATTGATCCGACATGTCTATTTCGTTTAGCTAATGACCTCAATGCCAAAATCGCAAGCCAGAATCTTGAGACGCTCCTCCACACAATCGAGATGCCTTTGATAGCAGTACTGGCTGAGATGGAATTGCGAGGCATTAAGGTCAACGTAGAGGCTCTGCGAGCGTTATTGGTTACGACGAATACAACCCTGAGCCAGCTAGAGACGGATATCTACGCACACGCCGGCCAGCAATTTAACATTAATTCCCCGGCACAACTTGGTACTATTTTGTTTGATACCCTCAATATCAAAGGCAAGATCAAAAAAACCGCCGGGGGAGCGCGATCAACGGCCGCCCCGGAGCTGGAGAAGCTACGCGAGAGCCATCCAATCATCCCACTCATCCTCCACCACCGGGAACTTCAAAAATTAAAAACAACTTACATCGAACCATTTCCACATCTTGTCGATACCGACGGCCGTATTCACACAACGTACAATCAAACAGGGGCCGCCACCGGTCGGTTGGCATCTCAAGATCCAAATCTACAAAACATCCCGACGCGCACGGCAATCGGACAGGAATTCCGCAAGGCCTTTATTGCGGAGGCTGGTTATCAGCTCGTCACATTCGACTATTCCCAGCTCGAGTTGCGACTCGCCGCTCATCTCGCTCATGATACGACGATGATACAGGCATTCCGGGAGGGCGAAGACATTCACACTCGTACCGCCGCCCAGATCTTCCATGTACCAGCCGAACAGGTCACCAAAGACATGCGCCGCCAGGCCAAAACCCTCAACTTCGGTGTGCTCTACGGCATGGGACCGGTTGCTTTTTCTCAGGCTGCCGGCATTGATCGCGCCACCGCTAAGGCATTTATCGAGAGTTATTTTCGTGAATTCGCCGGCATTACCGCATATATCGAGGCCACAAAACATCAAGCCCGCGAACAGGGCTACACTGAAACGCTCTTTGGGCGCCGACGGCCGGCACTTGATATGACATCAACCATGCCCCAGCTTCGCGCTCAAGCCGAACGCATGGCCGTTAATCATCCGATACAGGGCACCGAGGCCGACCTGATCAAAATGGCCATGATACAGATACATCGTCAGCTCACCACCGATCACCTTGCCGATACGGTTCGAATGCTGCTCCAAGTGCATGACGAATTGGTTTTTGAAATAAAAAACGATCTCGTGAATGAGATCGTACCGAAAATAAAAGACATGATGGAAACGGTGCACCGTTTCGATGTTCCGATCATCGTCGATGTCAAAACTGGACCCAACTGGGCAGAAACGCAACCCTGGCATTCATGACTTCAGACCGGCGACATGGTCAATACTTCTCCGGCTACACCAAAAAGTAACTAAAAGTCAAAATGCCTGAATTACCGGAAGTTGAGACAATTGTCAGAGATCTCAATAATCACGTTGTAGGACGGGGTATTATTGGCGCATGGTCAGAACGTCCAGCAACAATCAAAACCCATTCTATCGCCGATCTCCAGCAAGCAGTCACCGACCACACCATCACCGGCGCCAGGCGACGCGCAAAATATATTTTGATTGATCTATCAGATAACCTGATTCTGGCGATGCACCAGAAAATGGCTGGCCACTTATTGTATGGACACTGGACACCAAACCCCGACAAAGAAGATCAACAGCTCTGGCTTGCCGATACCCCCGGTACCATAAGCGACGACCCCTATAATCGCTTTATTCGTTTTATACTGTTCCTCAATAATGGCCAAATGCTTGCGCTATCAGATGTCCGTCGATTCAGCCGTGTCTATCTGACGACAACCGACACATTTCTGAACACACATGACTTTGCTCATCTTGGCCCCGAGCCGCTCGATGCAACGTTCACCGCCGATGATTTCATACATATCATGCACAAGAAAAAAGGCTTTATTAAAAAGACTCTCATGGATCCCTATATCATCGCCGGCATTGGTAATATTTACGCCGATGAAATGCTGTGGTATAGCAATATTCATCCGCTCAGTCGGGTTGAACGACTTTCACACGAACATCTGCATACTCTGTACGCTGCTATGCGTCATATATTACAGAAGGGTATCGACCTGTGCGGACATAGCGAGATGAACTACAGGACACTCCATGGTACTAAGGGCAGCTATCAGGACGTCGCGTATGCCTACCAGCGGACCGGATTACCGTGCTCAAAGCAAGACGGTGGTATACTACAAAAGATCAGCATCAATCATCGCTCAGCGCATTTTTGCCCAATCCACCAACATCTCTATTAAGATAGGGGCTCGGCGAATAATGCCTTTTCTTTAGCACAAGGTTTAATCTCCACCAACTCAACCCAAGCTTCGCGAACCCTTTTGACCCGCGTCGCACAGCGACGTCTCTCAAAAGGGTTCGCCTACGCCGGTTGGTTAGGGATTAGAGGATGAGGCATTATTCGCCGAGCCCCTACAAAATTCATATGCATAAAAAATTAATACGCATAATCATCATAATGGCCATCCTGGTAGGATTTTTTACGGTGCTATGGCGCCATAGGACATATTCGATCGCGATCTCAAATAGACTGGGCCTATCAGTCATTCCGCAACCAACATTACCGATCTCGCCATTTGGCTGCGATCCGCACACACGGCCTTTTGCTGTGATGCTGTCTTCAGATCCCGAAGCACGACCATTATCCGGCATCGGTGAAGCCGAGATGGTTTTTGAAGTGCCGGTGACAGATAACGGCATAAATCGCATGATGGCAGTGTTCCGATGTCACCATCCTCAGGAGATCGGATCGGTGCGATCATCCCGTCTTGATTTCATTCCGCTCGCCCAAGGATTGGATGCTATCTATGGACATTGGGGCGGGGAACACGTCGCACTCACGCAACTCAACAGCGGTATTATCGATAACATTGATGGCCTCAAATACGAAGGTTCGACATATTTTAGAAAACATACCATACGAGCACCACACAATGGCTTTACGAGCTACGCGCTCCTTACCATGACTGCCGAGAAAAGAAATTATACATTCGAGCATAACGCACCGGATTACACATACACTACTCTCGATAAAAGCTCCGGCAATCAATCACCGCCCGAGATATATACCGGTCCAATGCGCGTGACATGGCATTACAACACCGCGACCAATGACTATAGCCGTACCCGTGATACCACACCCGAGATTGATCACATCTCACATCAACAGGTCTCAACCAAAAACGTTGTCATTATGCACACCATCTGGTCACCCATTAGTCGCGACTACATCCGGGTACAGACCCTGGGCTCAGGCAACGCGACTATCTATAGAAACGGGGAAGTCGTACAGGCAACATGGCAAAAGCAGACAGCACAGGATATGTTAAAATTCTATGATACCGAACACCACGAGATCTCGTTTATCCCCGGCACTGTATGGATAGAAGTTGTGGCGTTATAATCATTCATGATCTTATTTCTCTACGGACAAGATCAGTATAGGGCAATGCGCCGACAACAGACGATAGTGTCGGATTTTCTCAAAGACAATCCACTCAGTACGCACATAGCTCTCGATATCGAAGCACAGGGCAAAGACCTCAACACTCAGTTTAAAACGGTCGGGCTTTTTGATACCAAAAATCTCTATACAGTCACAACTGACTCGACAACCATAACCAAGCTTTGTCTAATCATGCGAGACAACACTGTAATCCAAAGCGCATCACATTATCTACTCATACGCCATCACGGCTCGCTCAATGATCTTAAAAAGACCGCGCCCGAACTGCATCAAAAAATTCTGAAAAATATGATCCCAAGCGAAGAGCATTCGTATCTGAGCACTACGGAATTGGAGCACTGGGCGACACAAGAATTGCGATCATACGGCTGCACCATTGAGCCAGCCACACTGCGTTATATCATCTCATCCGTTACGCCCATCGATCAGAAGAACAAGAAAAATTCGCCCATTGACATGTGGCTTCTGGCCATGGAGCTTATCAAGATCAGCAACTATGCCCGAGCTCTGGGCACACTGCATATCACAGACCAGCACAAAGCATCTATGCCAACTCCGCAGAACCAATCCATCTTCACATTTTTGGACGCTCTCGGGAATCGGACTATACCGCAAAGTGCGATGTTACTACAACGCCAGCTCGAGAATAACATCGACCCGCACTACCTCGTCAGCATGATCGCTTTTCATCTCAGGAACCTGCTCTCTATCAAAGACCTGGTGAATCGCGCCACGCCACCTACGGATATAGCCCGCATCACAAAACTCCATCCGTATGTCATCCAAAAGACGCAGCTCCAAGCAAAGCAATTTACCCTCCAAGAGCTCAAAGATATGTTCAATAGAATAGTCGGCTATGAAATAGCCAGCAAAGACGGAGAAATTACCATGCACGACGCATTGTACGATTTGGTGCTGGGTATGTGATTAACATAGTTACCACCTTAACACTTCACAAAAAGTATGATATTATAGTTTTCATGCAATCACACCTGAGAGCCGCTACTCATCGTGATATTATCGATGCCGGCGAACGGCGTCTCTATCGTTTCCTCGAGATGATCCCGGGTATTTTGGCGTGGACAACTCTCATCACTCTCGTCTTTTTCTCATTCAAATTACCATGGGCGATCGCGTTATTCATCATTGTCTTTGATGTGTACTGGCTAATCAAAACCATCTACCTATCACTCCATCTCAGAACCGGTTTTCGCACCATGCAACATAACCTTGTCACTAATTGGCTCGCTGAGCTCAGAGCATTACCGACTAACAGTTACTCATTGCCAAGCATCAGCTCATGGGACACCATCAAGCATCTTATTATTCTCCCGACCTACAAGGAAGATCTGGCGATTATCACATCGACGCTCGATGCTTTAGCGCGGGCGCACTATCCCCAGGAAAATATGATCGTTGTGATCGCTCAAGAAGAACGGGCCGGGCATGATTTTAATGTCGAGATCGCCGAGCAGCTGAGCACGCAGTACGGCGACACCTTCGGGAAACTTTTTATCATAGAACACCCAGCTGATCGCATAGGCGAGCTTGCGGGCAAGGGTTCGAACACCGCCTGGGCAACACGCATTGTGCTGCGGGATTACATCGATCACGCACAGATACCACATGAGCATGTTTTAGTATCAGTCTTTGACATGGACACTATTGTGGCGCCGCACTATTTCAGCAAACTGACCCATACGTATCTGACGACCCGTGATCCACTTCATGCTTCGTATCAGCCGATTCCGCTCTACATCAACAACATCTGGGAAGCGCCGATGATTGCACGCGTCGTCTCATTCTCCACGACATTCTGGCAAACGATCAAACAAGAGCAGGCCGACAGCATGATTACGTATTCCAGTCATTCAATGCCGCTCAAGGCACTCATCGATGTCGACCTATGGCAAACAAATGTCGTCTCCGAAGACTCGCGGATTTTCTGGCAATGTCTTTTGCATTACAATGGCAATTATCGTGTCGAACCGCTCTACTATCCAGTATCAATGGACACCAATCTGGCACATTCGTACACACAGACGATGATCAACGTCTACAAACAGCAACGGCGCTGGGGCTATGGCGCCGAAAATGTGCCTTACTTTTTGTTTGGATTTTACAAAAATAAACTCATGCCATTCAGAGTAAAACTGCGCTATTCTTTTGTTATGCTCGAAGGCATCTGGTCATGGGCAACCAATGCCTTGATACTCTTTATGCTCGGCTGGCTGCCGATTATTGTCGGCGGTGCTGCGTTCAACACAAGCGTACTCTCATTCAATCTGCCCCTCCTCACTCGCACCATGATGACATTGGCGATGTCAGGTCTCATTCTCTCTGCCACACTGTCTTTCTTTCTGTTGCCGCAACGCCCACAAAAATACAGCCGCTGGGCATATGCAAGCATGCTATTTCAATGGCTCCTCTTCCCGGTCAAGTCTATCGTCTTTGGAGCGCTACCGGCACTCGAAGCCCAGACCCGGCTCATGCTCGGCAAATATATGGGCTTTTGGGTAACACCAAAGGTCCGCGCCACCCAACAACCCCAACCAAATATTCTCATACAAAAGGCATAGAAGTGAGTTTTGGCCTTAGGGCGATATTGACAAAGATAACTTTTGTTTGTTATCTTTGTATACGGAAAACGTTAAGATTTGAAGGGGGAGCTAGATGTCATACACATCAATGGGTAGAGAGGGGTTTGAATGTGACTTTCCAGGGTGCAATGAGACTTTTGACAAGACACCTGGAGCAAAAATGGCAACCATGAAAGATGGTAAGCCACTGACCTTTTGTACTATCCACGCTGAGCGTTTGGCCAATGTGGGTATTAAACTCATCACATTGGCTCAAATACATGCGATACAGGGACCCACAAAAGAGGAGCTTGAAAAGCAGAAGCTTGAACGAGAAAGACGTGAACAAGAAACAGCTTTTATTAATAGTTTGAAAGAATGACCTCAAAGTGACTTTTATATAAATAGTAGTGTTGCTGATGGTTGTGCGACCGCTATTCTTTAAAAATGAGCTAAATGGCTTAAAAGGAGCAGAACACTTATGGCACAGATAGAGAGCGACAACGTCACAGTCGATCAGAAATCATGGGAAGATATGACGACAGAAGAAAGGGAGGCTGTACGTAAAAGTCATAGAGATTTAACAAAATTATGCCTCGTAGAATTTCATCATTTTTCGCCGGATGAGGCAGAAATAAAATTTCGAAACTTTATGGCGATGGTCAAGGAAAGCTGGGAGGTAGCCAAGCTGAGCTGCGAAGACCCCGAAGAGTTACGGGACATGCGGCATGACGATTTGGTACTGCTAATCAATGAGCCATGGTTTACAGCATGTGCTATCGTTGACTGTAATCAACATCACACTGATACAGATCGCGACAAGTACAATGCTCTCTGCCACCAACTCGGTTGGCCGAGACTATAGACACTTCCGCCAAGCATACATCAAACCCTCATCGGGTTTTTATTTTGCCCAATCCTGATTACTCAAAATGCGTGACGCGCTGCATCTGATCTAATCGTGTGCGAATAAGGGT
>CAZHOA010000030.1:7870-9244 GCA_964534385.1 uncultured Candidatus Saccharibacteria bacterium
ATTACTCAAAATGCGTGACGCGCTGCATCTGATCTAATCGTGTGCGAATAAGGGTATGGGCGCGCAATTCCGGATCTCTGTCAAGCAATAGCTTGGCTTCGTGACGCGCCTGTTTAATTAAATCCATATCGTGCAAAGAAGCCATGGCCAAATCAGGCAGACCGGATTGTTTCACACCGGTAAACTCGCCGGGACCACGGATCTTTAAATCTATCTCGGCAAGTTCAAAGCCGCTGTCGACTTTTTCCAATGCCTTGAGACGTTTGCTCACGCCGGCCCCTGAACTTGTAAACAAAAAACAATACGACTGATGTTCTCCGCGTCCGACACGCCCGCGAAACTGGTGCAATTGCGCCAGACCAAATCGCTCGGCCGATTCAATCATCATAATGGTCGCGTTCGGAACATCGACGCCAACTTCAATCACGGATGTCGCCACAATAATATCAAACTCGCACAGTCTGAATCGTTCCATGATGTCATTTTTTTCTTTGGCTTTCATTTTGCCATGCAGCATCGTAACGCGGCGATGGGGAAATATATCGCGTGATAATTTTTCGAATTCCTGTGTCACCGCTCGCACCTCAGCCCACAACACTTTGCTCATAGACACTTTTTTTTGATCGGCCACAGTCTCTTCTTTTGCCGTTTCGATCCGAGGGCATATTACAAATACCTGGCGACCGGCCTTGATGTGCGCGTCAATAAAACCATAGGCCTTCTCGCGTTGTTCATCGCTGACAACACGGGTAATAATCCGCTGACGGCCACTCGGTTTTTCTTTAATAAGAGACACGTCAAGATCACCATAGACGGTCAGCGCCAACGTGCGTGGAATCGGCGTGGCAGTCATAGATAGCAAATGGGGAACCAATGTCGTGTGCCCGGCAGACTCCTCGGGCTGTTGGCGTATAAGTTTCATACGTTGAGACACGCCAAACCGATGTTGCTCATCAATAATCACCAAGGCTAATGTGGAAAATGTCACATAATCCTGAATCACTGCGTGCGTCCCCACAATGATAGCGATGTCGCCACGGGCTATTTTTTGACGCATCAGATCACGCGAAATTTTTTCTTCCGTAACGGCATCAACCGGCCATTGTCGCGCCTCGCTGCCTGTTAATAAACCAATCGTTATCGATGTATCAACCAGACTGGTGATTGTCCGAAAATGCTGTCGTGCCAATAATTCCGTCGGCGCCATGAAAACCGTCTGATAACCGGCTCGCGCCGTTTCATAGGCTGCGATCAAAGCTACGACTGTCTTACCCGAACCGACGTCGCCATTGAGTAATCGATTCATCGGAAACGGCCGAGCAATATCCTGTACGATTTCGTATGTCGCAATGCGTTGGTCGTTTGTCAATTTAA
>CAZHOA010000031.1:0-8576 GCA_964534385.1 uncultured Candidatus Saccharibacteria bacterium
AAGTTGCAACAACAGTACGGTAGCCAAAATAGAAATAATACCGATAACAACGAGCAATTCGACCAATGTGAAACCGCGACTTGCCCGAAAAGTACGGTATGTTTTCCAGAGCATTTTTTTGATACTCAACACTATAGAGGGTAATGGACCAGTACGACGTATATCACTATAGGTAGTAGTAACCATAGTAATACTGAGTCCACTAGATAGTTAGTAGTTGTCCTTTTATTATAAACCACTGTCTAGAATGCACAATCAAAGATATGCACAGCATGATGTTAACCGGCGCCCACCAGACTATAAATCGGCAACAACACAGCAGAAACCAATACTCCGACACCGACACCAAGGATCAGGATCAAGACCGGCTCAATGAGCTGCGCAATGTTCTGGATATCATTTTCGGCTTCTGATTTATAAAAATGAAAAATATTTTCGAGCATGACATCGGTTTTGCCCGTTTTCTCACCAATCGCCAACATCGATGTAACTAATGCCGGAAAAACTGAATATTGCTGCAAAACATCAGAGATAGAACCACCAGCCTGAACACTGGTACGTGCCTGAAGCAATATTCTCCGATATGTCCCATTGCCTACGACTTCGGACGCGATTTGCAAGCTCGACAATATTGGCACGCCTGCCTTGATCAGTGTCGATAATGTCTCGGCAATACGCGCCAGGTACAAATTGCGGGCGATGCGTCCAAATTGTGGCATGCGAATAACAAAATCATCAAAAATAAGACGTCCAGCCGGTGTACGTACATAATAGAATACGCCAATGATACCACTGACAAGCAGGATGATGATGGCGATGATGTAGTGATTTACAAAATCGCTCATCGTGATCAGAATTCTCGTTGTCAAAGGTAACTCAACAACTCCGGCATCCTTAATAATATTGAGCAGCTGAGGCAATACCGTAGTCATCAGGATAATCGTGATGACAATCAATGCGCTGAGCACAAAAATAGGATAGGAAAGTGCACCGCGAATCTTGGACGAAATAGCCATGCTGCGTTCAAGATAATCAGCAAGATAGAGCAACGTCGTCTGAAGCTTGCCCGATATTTCGCCGGCACGTACCAAACTAACGTAAAACTCAGTAAATACCTTTGGATGTTGAGCCAGGGCGATTGATAACGTCGCACCGCCCTCAATCTCACTGGCTAAATTGGTGATAACCTCCCGAAAGGAATTCTTGTTAATCTGCTCAACCAGTATACGCAAACCATCCACGAGTGGAACATCGGCTTCGATCAACGTAGCCAGCTGACGCGTAAAAATGACAACGTCTTTCTTGGAAGGACGAATCAGAGATGCCGACAGATCCCGTTCGAAGATATTTTTTTCGGCTTGCTCCAAACTCAAAATAACGAGATCACGTTGATGTAGCGTGATCACAGCCTGATCCTCAGTTGGCGCCTGGAGCAAACCATCTATCGACTGGCCGGACCTGTTTTTTGCTTTATAAATAAAATCGGGCATAGCAATTAGACCAAAGAGCGTAACTCTGTTGGGTTCATGGAGTAGAATTGAGCCTGTTCCAAGGAGATACGTTGACGACGAACAAGATCCGCAAGCGAACGATTGAGTGAGATCATACCGACATCAAAACCGGTATCAATGGCTAAATTCAACTGCGCGACGCGATTTTCACGGATTAAATTCCGGACTGCGGCATTGGCCACCATGATCTCAACGGCCGGGACCAAACCACCGCGAATACCAGGAATCAGTCGTTGTGAGATAACACCTGAAAGCGTGTCGGACAACTGACCAATAATCTGCGCCTGCTGACCGGGTGGAAAGCTATCAATAATGCGCTCGACTGTTTGGGCGGCGCTATTGGTGTGCAGCGAACCAAAAACAAGATGGCCGGTCTCGGCGGCACTGACCGCAGCGCTAATCGTCTCGTAATCGCGCATTTCGCCGATCATCAGGACATTGACATTTTCACGTAGAGCGCTACGCAAAGCGTTGGCAAAAGACATGGTATCTGCATACAGTTCCCGCTGATCAATAATGCTGCGGTCGGGGGCGAACATATACTCGATCGGATCTTCGATAGTAATAATCTTCTCAGCACGTTCGCGATTAATCAAATCAATCATGGCCGCCAAAGTCGTCGACTTGCCGTGGCCATTGGGACCTACGACGAGCACAAAACCCTGGGCTAATCGTGTAAAAATCTTGAGATTCTCAGGCATCCCCAAAGCATCCAGCGTCCTAATCTCACGCGGTATTAATCGAAAAACGAGCGCAAAATTATTGCGTGTCCTATAAATATTAGTGCGAAAACGAAAATCTTGATTCAATGCGTAAGAGAAATCGGCCTCTTTGCGCTCCATAAAACGCTTCTTGCGTTCGTCGCCAAGCAGATCCGAAGCCATAGCCTCCAACAACGGCGCATCTAATATCTTCTGATCCGTCAAAGGCACGAGACGACCATCAATGCGCAATGTCGGATAATATCCGGGCGACAAATGCAAATCAGAAGCACTTTGTTGTGCCATTAGATTGAGTAGCATTGTCAATTGTTGTTGCGCATCATTCATAGAGAACATATTAAACTTGGCCAATATCGGTTTCGCTCATATCCTGAGCGGCTTGCAACACTTCCTGAAGCGATGTCTTCCCCTGCAGTACCTTTATGATACCATCTTGGAACATAGTAATCATCCCCTGTTGATGCGCCGCCTTACGCAATTCTTCTTCGGAAATGTTGGATAATATAATACGCTCAAGCTCATCATTCATGGCTAATACTTCAAAGATACCGCTGCGGCCTTTGTATTGTTTGCCGTTGCACTCACGACATCCCGGGCCCGGTTTGAAAATATCAAAATCCTTTTGCGGTAGATCCTTGATCGCCTCTGGCGGCATACTGGCGATCGCTTGAGCGATGATCTTTTCCTCGCCCGAATTAGCCTTTTGTTTGAGCATGCAATTCTGACATAGTTTGCGGACCAATCTCTGAGCAAGTGCCATGATCAATGTCGGCGCCAAAAGATATCGCTCGACATGCATATCGATCAGACGCGGAATTACGCCAATCGTGTCGTTGGTGTGTAACGTCGATAGCACAATGTGGCCTGTGAGCGCAGCTTGTGTGGCAAGCGCCGCCGTTTCAGGATCGCGAATTTCACCGACCATAATTACATCCGGATCCTGTCGCAAAATATGCCGCAAACCGCTGGCGAATGTATAGCCGATTTCCTCATGAATCTGAGATTGATTCACACCCTGTACGTAATATTCAATGGGATCTTCGAGCGTAATAATATTAATATCTTCGCCATTCATCTGTCGCAGAATAGACGCCAGAGTGGTGGATTTACCGGATCCGGTTGGTCCTGTAATCAAGATCGAACCAAAGGGCTTGGCCATATTTTCCAATAGAATATTCAGCGAACGCCCCTGGAGTCCCAGATCCGTCAATCCGATATTCCCCACAAGCGGGTCAAGAATACGAAGTACTATCTTTTCACCATTGCGTGTCGGTAACGTCGATACGCGAAAATCAACGGTGCGGTCGTTGATTTTTGTTGAGAATCTACCATCCTGCGCAAGACGTGTTTCGTCAATCTTCAAGTCGCACAGGATTTTGATACGTGTCACAACAGCCGATAAAAGATTGACCGGTAATGACAGCGCTGTTTGCAACTCACCATCAATACGAAAACGAAGTCTAATCTTATCTTCAAACGGCTCAATGTGAATATCCGACGCTCGCGTCTCAACGGCATGCTTGACAATAGCTGCCACAACACGAGTCACCGGCGCCTCAGCGGTGATAGTATCCAAACCACCGGTTTTTTCTGAAATCTGCAGCTGCTGACCCTTGCTATCCAATTCGCTCCCGGGTATCGATTCCAGCACCGTACCGACTTCCGTTACGAGATTGCGATAATTGCGCCGTAATGCTTCGAAATTTTTGTAACTAATCAAATATTTTTCAAATTGCACGTTCCGATCAGTAGCAATAAACTTGAGTGCCTCAAGTGCGTCAATATTTTCCGGATTCACCAGGGCAACTTTGATCAGATTTTGATCACGGGCAAAGGGAATAAATTTGTATACATTGATAACATTCTCCGGAATTTCTTTGGATAACTCTTTATCGACTTCAGCGCCGGCAGTATCTACGACCGGAAGGTTATAGATCTTTGATTTCAGCTCAAGTAATGCCTCGTCAGTTACAATACCTCGTTCAACCAGCACCTGACCGAAGTCCTTTTCCTTGATAATAGCCTCTTTCTGAACGTCATCAACAAGCTGCGATGTCAAAACACCGTCGCGCGTTAATTGACCGACGAGTAGTTGTGGTATTTGAAAAGCCACGATGAAAAATTAAAAAGAAAACATTATTGGAACGGAGTAAATATATTGGTCCTGCCGGGGTTGCCGGTATCAATAGGCGATTCGCCGAATATCTTAAGCACTCTGAATTGGGCATCATCAAAGATCGTAAAAGAAATGTTAAGATTTTTAAACTTATTCAAGGTATCGTCGGCTTTGATATGAGGCAATGGCGAGGGTGTAATTGTACCTTGGATATAATTCGCATAATAAACATAGCCCAACAAAAAGCCCAACACAACGATAGCACCTAGAATAACCGGACTTGTTGTTTGATTTTTGTGCATACCTGCTATTTCAAACTATACGCATTCATGCGCAGTGTAACGTTGAGAAGATTAGCTGATTTATTGGTTTCGTTCCGGGAAACTGTTATCTGATTAATGTCGTATAATCGCAAATTCTGTTCCAAGGCACGCAGCAGCAAAAACAAGGACTCGTATGACGTAACGGCATCAATACTGAGTGACGTTAAGTGATATTGATTAATCGCTGTGTCATTGCCGGCCCCTAATGTTACCGAGTTGATTTGGACGCCGGCTTGGCGACCAGCTGCCTCTATACTCGAGATAATCTGGTCATTCTTGGGTGTCTGCGGCAAGAAAACGCCTATCTTTTTGATGTCTTCCTGGCGCTGATCATATTGGGTGGCAAATTTCTTGACTTTTTCCAATACATCACGGCGTTCATTAAAGGCAGCTTGATGCTCTTGTAACGCTGTCTGCGTGGCAGCGATCAGGTCATACTGCGGCACAACAACGACAAAAAGCAACGCACCCGCAATTGCTATAACTATCGCACCGATAAATGAAGTGTTCACGGTTGTGGTGAAGTAATGGGTCGCATAATAAACTGTTTGGGATCAAATACCACCTGCATATCAAAATCGACACTACCGTTGGCCGAACCGGAAATCCTACTAACGCTCACATCAAGAATACCCGGATCCTTACTCAACACAGCAACCTGTCGCGCAACAGTCGTATAGCTGTCAGCCACACCTTTGATAATAAAATTCTTGCGATTGGCATCCGCGACCAGCGAGATAAACTGTACCTTCGGCTGTACCAGATGCTCTAGATGCGTCAATGCCTCGGACCATACGACATGGCCGGTCAACAATGGACTAACCTGGCTCAACTGCTGTTGAAATACGAGCAATTGTTGTTCCCTTTTGGTATCACGCGATTGCTCAAGACCGGCAAGTTGGCTATCGATAGTGGCCAATGCAGCAGAAAGAGAACGTTGGTACACCAAAAGACCGAAATAAACGGCGGCATCAAGTACTAATATCGCAACACCAAACAGCACGAGTTTGCTATAACCCTCACTGGAAAGTGCTATTTTTTTTCTGGTTTGTGGAAGGAGTTGCAATCCCCCTGCATCAGCCATATGTAATATGTAATACTCAAAGACCGCGGGACGATCGATGGTCTTTATATCTATTATACCCGCAAAAGCAACGCGCAGCAGCTAGTGTTATCAACAAGCAGCTTTCCCATACAACAGAAAAGGAAACGTACGAACCGCGAAGATCTTAGATATCCCGCATGGCCAGACCCAAAGCTACCGCAAACGTGGAGTTTAATTCAGTTTTCAGTTTGTCGAGCGAACCAGGAATGATCACACGGGCCAAAACATTCCCCAACGATACCGAAGCACCTAGCTTGCCACCAAAATAGTTCAAAAATTGGGGCATATTGGCCAAACCACCGACAAGCAGGACATTAGCCATCTTGCGTTGCGTAGTCTGTTCATAATTCTGAATTGTCTTCTTGGTTTCCAGAGCCATCATATCCAACAGCGACGACATAACGCCGTTGATCATGTTGTTATTAACATCTTTCAAACCAAAGCTGCGCTTTAATTCCTCGGCTCGCTGAATACTGACGCGCAAGGCCTGGGCAATAGCGCGGGTAATCTCAAAGCCACCGACTTCGTAGTTGTGGCTCACGCGTTCAACGCCACCATCGACGATCACGATAGATGTACTACGTCCACCGATATTGACGATAGCGTATGGATTGAGATCATTCCCGATCAACGCGCGAATCAAAGCCGAATTCTCCAGCTCCAGGGCCTTGAGCTGGAGACCGGCAGCAGCCACAATGGACTGATAGCGCAAGGTTTCTTCTTTTGGTACCGCCACCAGAAAAATATCGACATTACTACCTGCTTTGATGGAACTGCCGACTTGCGCGCCGGTATTAATAATAGACCAATCCAGCACCACATCGTTCAGTGGAATGGGAATATATTTGCGGGCTTCAAAAGGTATCGTCTTGGCCAGATCCTCTTCCGATAAGTATGGCATCGTGATCACCGTCGAAAATGTTGAAAAAGACTGGATCGATCCGATCGCAATAGTCGTCTTGGTCTTCATCGTCTGCAGCAACTGCCGGATCGCCTGCGTGATGTCATCATTGGATAGCTCGGCAATCCGTGCCGTACCGGGACTCTGCGTGCCGATATTAACAGCCATGTTTTCGGAATTTAATTCAAACAGGCCGTAGTTTTCCAAACGGAAACGGCCAGACTCCTTTGATAATTCAACGATCTTAATGGACGATGTACCTAAATCAATGCCAAGTTTATTCTTTTTGCCAAAGCCAAAAAAACTCATTATGGTACTAGTATAGCATCCATTGATAAGATAGTAATAAACAATGACGACGTTCAGCACAATTCAACGCACTATTCTTGATACTCTGTTTCCGCGGATATGCATGGGCTGCCGCAATCTCATCGACCACACCCACGAACGTTTCATATGTTCCGACTGTTTTAATAGTATCGCGCTCAAAGATGATTACCACTGTGCCTTTTGCGGCGCACCGGTAACAGATGGCACGACATGCCCATTCTGTCGCAAGGATCATGCGCTCGATCAGCTTTTTGTTGCCACCTCATACCATGATCGGCTGATCGAGACTATGGTAAAAATGATCAAGTACAAATTTGTGCATTCGCTGACACATGATGCCGCTCAATTGATGATTGCCTACAGCACGAAACACAACATCAGCCGTTATATGGACCGGCGGCATAGTATGGTAGTACCGGTTCCGTTACATCGACTGCGGTATAATTGGCGTGGGTTTAATCAAGCCGCAATGCTAGCGCATGATGTTAGTAACGCGCTAGAGCTGCCTTGCACAGTCGATATATTGCAACGTCGTTATCGATTTCGGGCCCAAGCCGAAATACACGATCGCTCATCCCGCATCAAAAATATGCATAATGTTTTTCTGTGCACAAAACCGGACCTGGTTCGAGACAAAACCATTATACTGATTGATGATGTCTCCACGACCGGCTCGACACTCGAAAATTGCGCCCGCATCCTCAAAACAGCCGGCGCCCAAAAAGTCATTGGCTTTGTCTTAGCCCGCGGAATATGATAGATTTCGGGAAGGATGTGCAGCGCATGATGATGTTTTAGGTGTTTATGTAATTGTATTTTTGGTTCAATTACATTGGAGAGGTGGCTGAGTGGCCGAAAGCAGCACACTGCTAATGTGTTGACCTCGAAAGGGGTCCGTGGGTTCGAATCCCACCCTCTCCGCCAGATTACCAACTTTGAACCGAAGTAAAATAAGGATTTCTTGGTATAATTTAGAGACAGTAAGATGAATTCAAGTAATTCAAAAAATAACTTTACCCACCCAGCTGTTATAGTCACAGCTCTAGTTTTAGTTTTTCTTGGTGTCTATTTATTATTTACCAGGAATCAAAGCATTACCCAAGATAGCGCCTTAAACCCTCAGCAGAACGAAATAGACGCTTTGAGAAAAACAGTTGAAGATTTAAAAAATGCTAAGCCACAAACTATCGTTAAAGAAGTTCCTGCAAAATCAGGACCAGACTTCGCATCTATAATTTCTGAATGGAGAAATCGCACAGCATTTTTAATGTGTAATGGTGTTAACTCGTATACGGGCCAAGCATACGCACAGACTGCGACAGCTTATATACATCGCTTTGCTGACGGGAAAGTGAGAGCGATTACAAACAAACATGCAGTGCTGGGTACTGACGGAAACATGGTGAAGAGTTGTGAAATAGCAATTCCTGGTAATCCTAATTCTATTTTTGTTTCTTCTGCAAATATAAATCTTCATCCAGACCCTTCAATTGACGCAGCTCAACTATTTTTAGACAATACTGACCCATATATTTCTTCACTTTCAAAGAAGAAGGTTTGTTTCCAAC
>CAZHOA010000032.1:0-8413 GCA_964534385.1 uncultured Candidatus Saccharibacteria bacterium
AGCTCACGAGCGAACACTTGTAAGACACTCGGGTTTATGTTATTCTTTGATTAATGTTAAAATCTGTAGAAAAAACAAAGATTATTACCCAGCACGCGGTGCACGTTGGGGATACTGGTTCGCCTGAGGTTCAGATCGCCCTCTTCACAAAGGAGATCAACCGTTTAACACGCCACCTCGATAGCCACAACAAAGACAACAACTCTCGCACCGGCCTCCTCAAAATGGTCGCCAAGCGCCGTCGCCTCCTCGAATACCTCCGCAAGGAAGATCCCAAGCGTCACGCCAAGATCACCAAAGACCTCGGTCTCAAGAGCAAATAGTTTCATTCCGTCTACATGATTATGGGCGTAGTGTTGCGTACGATACACCTACCCTAAAGCCTCTGTCTCGGTTATACTGTCTGTATATGAAACAACCATCTGATAATCCCCCGAAAGCAAAAAAGCAAGCTATCACCTCTCAACACCAACGTGTTGGTGTTTTTGTGGATGCACAAAACATGTACCACTCGGCACGGAACCTCTACCACGCCAAGGTAAATTTCAAAAAAATGCTCGAGGCGGCCGTCGGCAACCGCCAGCTCATCCGCGCTTTCATCTATGTCATTCGTACCGAGACCGGCGAAGAGAAAGCCTTCGTTGAAGCCCTCGAAAAAAGCGGCTACGAGATCAAAGAAAAAGATCTCCAGATTTTCCCCGGCGGCATGAAGAAGGCCGACTGGGATGTCGGTATGGCTGTTGATGCCATTATCTTGGCAGACAAGATCGATGTCGCGGTGCTCGTCACCGGCGATGGCGATTTCATACCGTTGGTTGAGTATCTCCGCATCTCCCAAGGCCTCAAAGTCGAAGTTCTGAGCTTTGGCAAAAGCACTTCCAGCAAGCTCAAAGAAGTCGTCGATGTCTTCACGGACATGGAAGCAAACCCAAAAGAATTTTTGATGTATTAAAAATAACCCGCGTGGGTTATGTGTGATTTCTCAATCGAAGCCGCAAATACAGAAAGCGGAGCATCTCCCAGTGATATGACAAGATAAAACCCCAGGCAATCGGCCAAATGACTATTGTTAAAGCCAGTGCTAGTAGTACTACTAATGTTAAACCTACACCCGCAAAAAAAGATAGCAGTGTCACATTTCCTGGTAGCATAGCTATGAGATTACCACAATACTTACAGCACCAGAAAAAGAACCAACTCATACTTCCGGTGAGAGTCAGTAATATTGGCAAAAACGGCAAGCGCCAAGCAACAACCTGCCTGGTAATAATACTCGTGAGAAGTGCCTGCTCGGCGTCCGTTAAAGCCTTAAACTGAGGCTCTTTAATTTTGAGATATCGCTCAGCCAGAACTTGTTTTTGTTTTCTCAGGTGTTCTGTTCTTAATTTCAACTTTTCTTTCTGACGAACTTTCTTGCTCTGCCGAACCTCTTTCTCATTATCCTCTTGATACTTTTTTAGCTTCGATAACAGAGCCTCTTTTTCAACGCTCTGCTGGATATTTCGACCACACCGTTGACAAAAATTCGCTTCAGGATCAAATATATCAGATTGATGACAGATCTCACACCGTTCCGGCGGTGATTCATTTTTAACGCACAATATCTGTTGTTTGGACATAGTATCTCCTCTCTTTCTTTTCTTGCCACAATCACTTTGATTTTTTGGTGCGCTTCATGAGAAGCGGATAGATATATCCTGGACCGTACTCTTTTTCGAGCTGAATATGTCTACGCTTCCATTGCACAGATTTTTGAAATGGCGACGTACTATCATTGTAGAATCCGAACCCGATCACAGATATTGGAATTGAGATGGTCAATGCGATACCCAGTGCATTATAAAAGGAGGAGCAATAACAGAAAAGTAGTAGCCATACAATAATCTGTGTAGCGATACAAGACCATAAGAAAATCTGACCATTAATACACCCGCGTCGATTTTCTTCCACCATTTGCTCAAAAATTAACAATATTTGATCCCTTGTTAATTCCACTAGCTCAGATCGGATTAACCCGTAATTGTGAAAGACAAACAAATCAAAATCTTGCAGCATCGTGGATCGCATCTCCCCAAAATGCGCCTGGCGCTTTTTGTCCAAAGCCTTAGCTTTCAAAGCAGCAAGCGTCATCTCGTCTGATGATTCCGAACATCGCTTACAGTACTCTGTTGTAGGATTGAATACATCTGACTGATGACAGATCTCACACCGTTCCGGCGGTGACGTACCTCGAATCGTAATCCGCGTTTCAGATACCATACCACGCCCTCCATTTTTAAAGATACAGATACTATCTTTTACATGAAAAAGATCTAAGTGTCAAAAATTTAAAGACATAAGAGCCCGGTGAAAAATGCATAGAATTATAAAAATACAGCAAAAAAGACCCCTAAGGGTCGTGTAGCATGGCAAGACAATACGAAGCACGTCTCATATAAAAGACAAACAGTTCTCCGTCTTGCCAAAAGTTGAGCAGACATGACCATTAACGTCCTACTAACGTCGGATTAACAAGGGCGTAATCGTCCACTCAATATAAAGTAGGGCTCATAAGAACAACTGGCCTGTCGTTTTAATATTCAACATCTTCACCTGCGTCCTTATAAGCTCAACTACTGTAGCATCCCCAGATTACTCTGTCAAACTCAGACATAGGCCGTAAACCAAAATCGCACTTTGATCTTTATCTGTAAAATTGCTAGGATAAACATATAATTAACTCATTACTCCAAAGTGCTGACTGTTGAGGTAAGAGGGTTTAGACCAAACGACCAATCGGCTTGGCTGTGATAGTGCCGCATTGGTCATGTGGTCTGAATCTCACTAAAACCACGCGTCACACACTCGAGTACTGCCATACATGGTAAAAACGAAAGTATATACCCAAGATTTCGCGGGTAAACCGCTGTCGGTTGAGGTGGGCAAATTAGCTCAACAAGCCGGCGGTTCATGTCGTATCCAGTACGGTGAGACAACGGTGCTCGTGACAGCAACAATGTCACCGCACCCAAAAGACATTAACTTCTTTCCGCTCAAGATCGAGTACGAAGAACGATACTATGCCGCCGGCAAGATCAAAGGCTCAAAATGGATCAAGCGCGAGACACGGCCGTCAGATGAGGCAATTTTAACGCGCCGCCTTATTGACCGCCCTCTGCGTCCGCGCTTCAATCAGCTCATCCGCAATGAGATTCAAGTCGTTGCTACCGTGTTGAGCTTTGATGGCATTAACGATCCGGATATTCCGTCTATTTTTGGCGCTTCACTCGCACTGTCCATTTCTGATATTCCCTTTAACGGCCCGATAGCCGCTATTCGCATTGGTCGCAACAATAATACACTGTCCATAAATCCGACTTATATCGAGCGTCAAACAAGCGACTTTGATATCGTCATTGCCGGCACCGAAGACAAGATTAATATGATCGAAGCCGGTGCCCGCATCATCTCCGAAGACGATATTACCAAAGCGATCCAGGATGCTTTTGGCGAGATTAAACAACTCATTGCATTCCAAAAATCGATCGTTGATGATATAAAACCCAAAAAACAAACGCCCAAAGTCGCCGAACGGGACGCAGGCCTCACGGCAATGGTACGAGAATTTCTCGAACCAAAATTTGAAAAAGTTCTGTACACTCCGCACAAGCACGAATTTCTCAGCGGCATTCATCAAACCAGTGACGAACTCCGCGCATATATTGCAAAAGAATTCGAGGGCAACCCTGAAGCTCACAAAAAGCTAGATCAGGCAATGGTGTTATTTGAAGAAGAAATTGATCGCATTGTGAGCAAAAATATTCTGGAGAAAGAAAAACGTCCCGATGGTCGCAAACTAGACGAGCTACGCGACCTTTCGAGCGAAGTCGGCGTCTTACCCCATTCCCACGGCACCGGACTATTTCAGCGCGGCACCACTCAAGTCCTTTCTGTTTTGACATTGGCGGCACCCGGACTGGAACAGTGGATTGAAACTATGGAACTCGAGCTTACTAAAAAACGCTTCATGCATCACTACGTCTTTCCGCCATTCAGTGTCGGCGAAGTTGGCCGTGTTGGCTTTCCTGGCGGCCGCGAAATCGGCCACGGCGCGCTTGCCGAACGCGCACTCGAGCCAATCATTCCACCCAAAGAAGCATTCCCCTACACAATCCGTCTTGTGTCGGAAGTATTGTCGTCAAACGGCTCATCTTCGATGGCATCAGTCTGTGGATCAACGCTTGCGCTCATGGACGGCGGCGTTCCCATCACCCAGCCGGCAGCCGGCATTGCTATGGGTCTGATTTTAGATGAAGAAACCGGCGCGTACAAAATCCTCACCGATATTCAAGGTCCCGAAGATCATCATGGCGACATGGACCTCAAGGTCGCCGGCACACGTGATGGCGTCACCGCAATGCAGATGGATGTCAAAACAGAGGGTATTGATATCAAAATACTTGGCGAAACATTAATACAGGCTCGCAAGGCTCGTCTGGAAATATTAGATAACCTCATAAAAGCCATCGCTGCGCCGAGACCGCAACTATCACAGTATGCACCGCGCGTTGAGATGATTCATATTAATCCGGACAAAATCAGGACTGTCATTGGCCCTCAGGGCAAGATGATCAATGAGATTATAGATAAAACGGGCGTCGAAATCGACATTGAACAGGACGGTTCAGTGTTCATAACTTCGGATAATCAAGACGGCATGCGCCGAGCCATTGAATGGATTCAACAGCTCACCTACGAAGTCAAACCAGACGATGAGTTCGACGGCAAAGTCACTCGTTTGCTCGATTTTGGCGCCATGGTCGAATTCTTACCAGGCAACGAAGGCCTTGTGCACGTTTCAGAAATATCCAAAGAACGTATTCGCAAACCATCTGATGTACTGAAAATCGGACAAACTGTCCACGTGCGCGTGAAGAACATCGACGAGTATGGTAGAATAAATTTAACAATGAAATAGCGAGAGTCGCGATCTATGAGCATAGGCTGTGATGCTCATAGATCGAGTAGAGTCTCGTCACCATCTCCACATGCCAGATCCTACCAATACGCCTAGCTCCGCAGGAGCACCAAAACAAGCCTCCTCCTCTTTTACTGTGCCGCCGAATTTGCCCATCCAACCCCAACCCAGCGCGCCTAAACCAACCGATTCCATACGCAGCGCACCACCAGCATCACCGACCCTGCCTCCACCAACATCGATTCCAAGGCCACCCATAGCCAACACGCCCGTCAAACCACTACAACCGCTGCCGCCATCACCACTCAAAACTCCGATCACAGGCAACCCCAGTCCATTACCGACGAATCCGGCAAACTCGCAGTCGACAACTCCAACATCCCCTTCGTCATTACGCACAATGCAGTCAGATATCAGCGCACTCAACCAAGGCAAGGCACCCACCGGAGTTCCTATTGATAAAAGCCCAGCCACGCCCGTAGCACCCAAGCCATCCGGTCCAATTATAAAGCCGGCACCTGGTTTTGGTACGCCCAACCTCCCGCCACTACCGACTCAACCGGCCACGCCACCGCAAAGGACCACCGGACTACCACCTCTACCGTCATCAATTCCACCGCTTCAGCCAGCTTCGCCGTCAATTACACCAATCAGCATTCCAGATCATAGCGGCGGCTCTTCAAAAATACTCGTTATTGTATTGATTATTATTCTCGTTGTCGGCGGAGGCGGTTTTGGGATTTGGTATTTTATTCAAAACAGAGCAACGCCAGTCGCCGTATCACCAACGCCAAGTCCTACAGAATCCAGCACACCCAGTCCAGCACCGCTTACACCCAGGGCACTATTCGAAAAGATTTTTGGACAGATCGGTATCATCACCCTACCTACGACTAATCCACTAGCTGCAATTCGCACAGCGCTTGCCAGCTCAGCCGCTATTCCTAATGCGCCTGCTAGTGTATTCCAATTGCACGACGAAACTGGTACTCAGCTGACGTTCTCTGATGTAGTCACACGACTGAAGATACCGGTACCGACAACAGTCGATCTATTATCGTTCAACAGTCCCGACTGGATTGTCGGCAGCTTTCACCAACAATCAAACACCGGTCATATCGAACGCCCCGTGATCATCATACCGCTCAATGACACCGGCGCCGCTAAAACAGCTTTGACGGCTTGGGAACCATCATTGAGCCAAGATCTTGGTTCGCTTCTCGGATATACCATCAAAAAACCCATACCATTTAAGGAAGATTTTTATAACGGATTATCATTCAGATATGTCCAGGTGCCC
This sequence comes from uncultured Candidatus Saccharibacteria bacterium, assembly GCA_964534385.1. GTDB lineage: Bacteria > Patescibacteriota > Minisyncoccia > 2-02-FULL-40-12 > IGHO2-01-FULL-4-A > CAYUQA01. The sequence continues at coordinate 6,258 of CAZHOA010000032.1, forward strand.
GATAAAGACTCTGGTCTAGCATATACGATAGTTAACAATTCTCTGGTCATCGCCTCATCACGTGATTCTTTTAGATACATAGTTGACGCATTGCAGCAACCATAATAGCCTAGAGACAGCATGAGTCTCACCCCACCGCGTTCGACGTTCTACATAAAAGACTCCAGGTACCTGGAGTCTTTTATTGAGCATGGTAGCGTCGATGCTGTTCTCACTGGCCCACCCTATTGGAATGAGGTAGTCTACTCAGCGGATCAAGGTCAGCTCAGTTTAATTTCATCATATACCGAATTTCTGCACAATATATATCTGGTTTCGGAGGCATGCAGTCGTGTCTTGCGACCAGGCGGTATCCTGGCTTTTTGGGTGCACGATAGTATCCGTGATCACCAACGCTATATACCGCTTCATGCTGATTTAATTGCCCACATGCCAGAGTCGCTAACATTACGCAACATCCTGATCTGGAATCGGTATCTGCCACGCAAGAAATCGCTACCACCACCGCTCAACCCGCTCGGCACACGACTGCAGTATGTTATTATTTTGCAAAAGCAGGGCCATCACCCACGCAATCACGATCTCATAGAGCGATCGCTCACCTCGCTTTTCTGGAACCCAATATGGAATGTCAAAACCGAGCCCAGGCTATGCGGCTCGAAGTTGCTTTTCCGATGGGCCACCTGGCTACGAGACCGCTTGCCAATCGATGTACCGATACATTATATCAAGCACATACTCCATGACGAATACGTATTCAAAAATTATACTACCCAGTGCCCGCCCGAAATCGCCGCACGTCTGATGCAATTATTCACCCAGCAAGGCGACACTATCCTCGATCCATTTGCCGGTTCCGGCATCACACTCGATGTCGCCCACCGCCACCATCGCCACTGTATCGGCATTGATATTAACCCGGCCACAGCACATATTATCCAAAACAAAATGGGTCAAAAAACCCAGATCATGCAGTAGATATTTAGGCTCTCGTAAGGCTGGAATTTGACACGATAATCCACTAGTGCTATATTATAGGCGCGATGGCGATAAACGACGTCGTTCATGTCTTGGGACGAGCACCGACCTGTTTGTCGCCATTAAACCATTCCGGGCGAGACGATTGTGATTTTGACTAAAGATTGTATCGATGGATACAATGTCTCGCCCCTTCTTTATAACTATCATTCCCATGATGGCTATAAAGAGGGTGCGAATGCTGTGTTGTCTTAATGAATTTATATAGTTCGTTAATGACGAGAGAGGTGTTGCGCCCTCAGCTATTGAGCAGACGAAACTCTGATTGTGGTGTCATACATAACGTGAATTGTAATGTCTGCTCATTTCCTTGAACCGGTACGATTCAATATATGTCCCAATACTTATCGGGACGACTGCTGCGATGTACCGGCCGACCCTCACGGGTCTTTTTAATTTAAGGCACCGAATCGCTGAAACCCTTCTCGTCGGCTGGAGCCCGCTGAATGGTGCCTTCCCCGCTTTCGCATCATATTGTACATCATGCTAGAAAATGACGAGGTTTTTATAAGAATCGTAGCGTGGACTCAACTATTTGAGTCATAGCGTAACGACTTCTTATAAAAACCGAGATCATTTTCAGAATGAGGGACATGGATGATGAGAAAGCGAGGGAAGGCATCCAATATGGTATTGGTTTTTCGGGAGAGGGGTAAAGGCGTTATTCACCCAGCTACTACGTCATAGATTTGACTTATCAACAATGATGTATTGCAACATGACTAGGAGGGGTTATACTATATTTAGTTGTTTAAAAAGTCACGATTCTGGCCTGTCCCACGCTTGGAGGGTTGGAACACAGTGATACATATGGTTATGTTCTTTATTCTATTCTTTTTGTTAGGTTTTTAGTTCTTCTCTTAGGACATCTGCCCATGCAACAACTTCGTTTCGGGCACTGATGTCCTTGTTTTTTTACACATGATTTATCTTCATTTGATTTTCTATCCTAAATTGCTACCATGAAAGTTACCTACTTCACACTATTCTCTTTTTTTATACATGACGCCAGAAGAATTACAAAAATTAGAACAAAAACTCCTAGAAGAGCGCGCTGTAGTTGAGCGCGAGTTGCTTCATGTGAGTCACAAGGGTCCGGTCGCTCAAAATGACTACCA